>NZ_DKJF01000011.1:0-67576 GCF_002454615.1 Pseudomonas sp. UBA6699 | reverse complement strand
GAGCGATCGGCCTCCCCGGAAGTGCTTCTTCAGCCTGACGAGAATATCTTCTCCCGCCAGGCCAGTCACAACATACAAGCAGCGACCGCAGCTCGCGATGCGCCGCGCGGGCGGCGCTCGGTCTCACAGGCGCTGCAAAGGGTATGGCGAACACTCAACCCCCAGCCAACTCACTCCGCCAATTCGACCAGCACCGTCCCTTCGCTGACCATATCCCCTTCCTGGCAGAACAACGCGTTCACCGTGCCATCATGAGGCGCGCGAATGCTGTGCTCCATTTTCATGGCCTCCAACACCACCAGCGCGGTACCGGCTTCCACCCGCTGCCCCGGCGCCACCAGCACCCGCACGATACTGCCGTTCATGGGGGCGCCCAAGCCGCCCTGGTGACCGTGGCTGGCCTCGGCCTCGGCGATCGGGTCGAAGGCTTCGATGGCATGCATCTCGCCGCCCCACTGCAAGTACAACGTGGCCCCGCGGCGCATCGCCAGGTGCTGGCGACGCACGCCGTCGTGGTCATGCACCAACTGCTCGCCCAGTAACTGCCAGGTGGGCGCCGCACTGTGCTCCAGGCCCACAGCGTGGTCCTGGCCAGCACTGACCAAGTGCAGGCTACTGCGCGCGGGCAGGCCCAGGCGCAGGCCGCTGCGCTCGGCCCATGGCGAACCGGGGTCATCTTCGCGCTGCTGCCCGGCCAGGCCCTGCCGCCAGGCTTCGGCTGCGGCCTCCCAGAAACTGACCGGCAGCGGCTGTGGTGCCGGCAGCAAAGCGGCCTGGTGCCGCGCAATGAAGCCGGTATCCAGTTGCGCCGCGGCGAACGCCGGGTGCGCCAGAATGCGCCGCAGAAACGCGAGGTTGGTCTTCACCCCACCAATGGCGAATTCGTCGAGCATCGCCAGCAAGCGCAGGCGTGCCTGTTCGCGGTTGTCGCCCCAGGCAATCAGCTTGCCCAGCATCGGGTCGTAGAACGGCGACACCGCATCGCCTTCGCTCACGCCACTGTCCACCCGCCGGCCTTCGCCAGATGCCGATTCACGGTACAGCGCCAGCGTGCCGGTCGCCGGCAGAAACTCGTTGGCCGGGTCCTCGGCGTACAGGCGAACTTCAATGGCATGGCCGATCAGCGGCACCTGCTCCTGGGTGATCGGCAGGGCCTCACCGCACGCCACACGAATTTGCCAGGCCACGAGATCCAGGCCGGTAATGGCCTCGGTGACCGGGTGCTCCACCTGTAGGCGGGTATTCATTTCCATGAAGAAGAACGCGCCACGGGCGTCGAGCAGGAATTCCACCGTACCGGCACCGACATAGCCAATCGCTTGCGCCGCCCGTACCGCTGCCTCGCCCATGGCCCGGCGCAGTTCGGCCGACAGGCCGGGGGCGGGAGCTTCTTCGACCACCTTCTGGTGGCGGCGCTGGATCGAGCAATCGCGCTCGTTGAGGTACAGGCAATGGCCGTGCTGGTCGGCGAACACCTGGATTTCCACATGGCGCGGCTTGAGCACGTACTTCTCCACCAGCATGCGCGCATCGCCGAACGACGCCTGCGCCTCACGCTGGGCCGACGCCAGGGCATCGGCCAGCTGGCTTTCCTCCTCGACCACCTTCATGCCCTTGCCCCCACCGCCAGCGCTGGCTTTGAGCAGCACCGGGTAGCCGATGCGCCTGGCCGCGTCGCGGAAGGTGTCGAGGTCCTGGGCTTCGCCGTGGTAACCGGGCACCAGGGGCACCCCGGCGGCCTCCATCAACGCCTTGGCCGCCGACTTGCTGCCCATGGCGTCGATGGCGCTGGCCGGTGGGCCGAGGAAAATCAGCCCCGCCTGCTCGATGGCGCGGGCGAAGCCTGCGTTCTCGGACAGGAAACCGTAGCCTGGGTGAATGGCCTGGGCACCGCTGGCCTTGGCAGCAGCCAGCAGCTTGTCGACCAGCAGGTAGCTGTCGGCGGCCTTGGTGCCGCCCAGGTTCACGCGGATATCTGCCTCGCGGCTATGCCGCGCGTCACGGTCGATGGCGCTATGCACGGCGACGGTGGTCAGGCCCATGGCCTTGGCAGTGCGCATCACCCGGCAGGCGATTTCGCCGCGGTTGGCGACCAGCAGGGTGGTCAAAGCGGGGCGGCTCATGGGCGCGGCTCCTTGGTCTCAGCGGTTTGCCAGGCGGGTGGGCGTTTCTCCAGGAAGGCGCGCAGGCCCTCCTGGCCTTCGGCGCTGACGCGGATACGGGCGATGGTGTTCTCGCAGTAGCGGCGCAGCGCCGGGCTGAGTTCGCCGTCGTCCACTTCACGCAGCAGCTCTTTCGTGGCACGCAGGGCCAGCGGAGCGTTCTCCAGCAAGTTGTTCACCCATAGCGCCACCTGTGCGTCCAGCTCAGTGGCGGGGTACACCTCGGCCAGCAGGCCCAGTTCGCGGGCCCGTATACCGCTGAAGCGCTCGGCAGTCAGGGCATAGCGGCGCGCGGCACGCTCGCCGATGGCCTTGACCACGAACGGGCTGATCACCGCCGGGGCCAGGCCGATGCGCACTTCCGACAGGCACAACTGGGCGTCTTCGGCGCCAATGGCCATGTCACAGCAACTGATCAGGCCCAGTGCCCCGCCAAACGCCGCACCTTGGACCACGGCCAGGGTCGGTACCTTGAGCCGGTGCAGGGCGTACATCAGTTCGCCCAGTTCATGGGCGTCATCCAGGTTGGTGTTGAAATCCAGCTGCGCCGACTGCTGCATCCAGGCCAGGTCGGCACCGGCGCTGAAGTGCCGGCCACGCCCGCGCAACAGTACGAAGCGCAAGCCGGTATCGTCGGCCAGGCGATCGATGGCGACGATCAGCTCGCGGATCATCTGCGCGTTGAACGCGTTGTTCTTGTCCTCGCGGCTAAGCCACAGGGTGGCGAAGCCGCGGGGGTCGCGAATCACTTCGAGGGTGCTGAAATCGCTCATGGGGTCACATCCGGAAAATGCCGAAGCGGCTCGCTTCGATCGGCGCGTTCAGCGCAGCGGACAGTGCCAGGCCCAGGATGTCGCGGGTTTGCGCCGGGTCGATGACGCCGTCGTCCCATAGCCGGGCACTGGAGTAGTAGGGGTGGCCCTGCTGTTCGTACTGGTCGAGAATCGGCTGCTTGAGCCTGGCTTCGTCATCGGCACTGAACGGCTGGCCACTGCGCTCGCTTTGCTCGCGCTTGACCTGGGCCAGCACACCGGCGGCCTGCTCGGCGCCCATCACACCGATCCGCGCGTTCGGCCACATCCACAAAAAGCGTGGGTCGTAGGCACGGCCGCACATGCCATAGTTGCCGGCACCGAAGCTGCCGCCGATGATCACCGTGAATTTCGGCACCTGGGCGCAGGCCACGGCAGTCACCAGCTTGGCGCCATGCTTGGCGATACCGCCTTCCTCGTACTTCTTGCCCACCATGAACCCGGTGATGTTCTGCAGGAACAGCAGCGGGATACCGCGCTGGCAGGCCAGCTCGATGAAGTGCGCGCCTTTTTGCGCCGCTTCGGCGAACAGGATGCCGTTGTTGGCCAGGATCGCCACCGGGTAGCCATGCAGGTGGGCAAAGCCGCAGACCAGGGTGGTACCGAACAACGCCTTGAATTCGTCGAACAGCGAGCCGTCGACCAACCGGGCGATCACTTCGCGCACATCGAACGGCTGCTTGGCATCGGCGGGCACCACGCCATACAGCTCGTCGGCGGCGTACAGCGGTGCCACCGGGGCCAGGCGTTGCAGCTTGCCCAGCTTGTGCCAGTTGAGGTTGGCCACGCAGCGCCGGGCAATGGCCAGGGCGTGTTCGTCGTTGTCGGCGTAATGGTCGGCCACGCCACTGGTACGGCAGTGCACATCGGCCCCGCCCAGGTCCTCGGCACTGACCACTTCGCCCGTGGCGGCTTTTACCAGCGGCGGGCCGGCGAGGAAAATGGTCGCCTGCTGGCGCACCATGATCGCTTCGTCGGCCATCGCCGGCACGTAGGCACCACCGGCAGTGCACGAGCCCATCACCACGGCGATCTGCGGGATGCCCTGGGCGCTCATGTTGGCCTGGTTGAAGAAGATCCGACCGAAGTGCTCGCGGTCAGGGAACACCTCGTCCTGGCGGGGCAGGTTGGCACCGCCCGAGTCCACCAGGTAGATGCACGGCAAGCGGTTTTGCTGGGCGATGGTCTGCGCACGCAGGTGCTTTTTCACCGTCAGCGGGTAGTACGAGCCACCTTTGACCGTAGCGTCGTTGGCCACGACCATGCATTCCACGCCTTCTACGCGGCCGATGCCGGCGATCACCCCGGCAGCCGGCACGTCCTCGCTGTAAACTTCGTGGGCCGCCAACTGGCCGATCTCGAGGAACGGCGAGCCCGGGTCCAGCAGGCGGTCGATGCGCTCGCGTGGCAGCAGTTTGCCGCGGGAGGTGTGCCGTTCCTGAGCCTTGGGCCCGCCGCCCTGGGCGACCTGGGCCAGCAGGCCGCGCAGGGCCTGGACCTGGGCGGCCATGGCGGCATGGCTGTGGGCATAATCCGCCGCCTTGGTATTGAGCTGTGACTTGAGAATCATCATGACCCCTGGCGCAGATCAGCGCGTCTCGTTGAACAGTTCGCGGCCGATCAGCATCCGACGGATTTCGCTGGTGCCGGCACCGATCTCGTAGAGCTTGGCATCGCGCAGCAGGCGGCCAGCCGGGAATTCATTGATATAGCCGTTGCCGCCAAGGATCTGGATGGCTTCCAGGGCCATTTGCGTAGCCCGCTCGGCGGTGTACAGGATGACCCCGGCAGCGTCCTTGCGGGTGGTCTCGCCACGGTCACAGGCCTGGGCCACGGCATACAGGTAGGCGCGGCTGGCATTGAGCTGGGTGTACATGTCGGCGATCTTGCCCTGGATCAGCTGGAACTCGCCGATGCTCTGGCCGAACTGCTTGCGGTCGTGAATGTACGGCACCACCAGGTCCATGCAGCTTTGCATGATGCCGGTCGGCCCGCCCGACAACACCACGCGCTCGTAGTCCAGGCCGCTCATCAACACGCGTACGCCGCCGTTCAGCTGGCCGAGAATATTGTCTTCCGGTACTTCGACGTTGTCGAAGAACAGCTCGCAGGTGTTGGAGCCGCGCATGCCCAGCTTGTCGAACTTGTTGCTGCGGCTGAAGCCTGGCCAGTCGCGCTCGACGATGAACGCGGTAATGCCGTGGGCACCCTTGTCCAGGTCGGTCTTGGCATAGATCACGTAGGTATTGGCGTCGGGGCCGTTGGTGATCCAGGTCTTGCTGCCATTGAGTACGTAGCGGTCGCCGCGCTTTTCTGCGCGCAGCTTCATCGACACCACGTCGGAGCCGGCATTGGGCTCGCTCATGGCCAGCGCGCCGATGTGCTCGCCGCTGATCAGCTTGGGCAGGTACTTGAGTTTCTGTGCGTGGCTGCCGTTGCGGTTGATCTGGTTGACGCACAGGTTGGAGTGGGCACCGTACGACAGTGCCACCGACGCCGAGGCCCGGCTGATTTCCTCCATGGACACTACGTGGGCCAGGTAGCCGAGGCCGGCGCCGCCATATTCTTCCGACACGGTGATGCCCAACAGGCCCATGTCGCCGAACTTGCGCCACATATCGGCAGGGAACAGGTTGTCATGGTCGATTTGCGCGGCACGCGGGGCCAGCTCGGCGGCGACGAAGGTGCGCACCTGGTCACGGAGCATGTCGATGGTTTCGCCCAGGGCGAAGTTCAGGGTGGGGTAATGCATGCAGGGGCACCTTGTTGTTCTTGAAATGGGTTACACCGTAGCTCATGGAGCTGTCGCCGGACCCTGTGGGAGCGGGCGTGCCCGCGAACGCATCAGCAGGGCCGCCGTCATTTCCTGAATGATCGCATTCGCTGGCCCGCCCGCTCCCACAGGGTTCGGCTTCACGCCTGAGGATCGGTGTTGTTCATCACCTTTACGTTAACGTAAACCTGGCTTGGGCCGGGTGTCAATCTGATCGTCACCTTTACGTAAACGTAAATCTGCGCCAGAGTATCTCCGCTTGCTTCAGCCGTGCCCAGAACAACCACAAGAAGGGACACCCATGAGTCAACCAAGCTATACCCGCGGCCGCCAGGACCAACCGTTGCTGACCCAGACCATCGGCCAGGCCTTTGACGCCACCGTGGCGCGTTGCGCCGATGGCGAAGCCCTGGTTTCGCGCCACCAGGGCCTGCGCTACAGCTGGCGGCAACTGGCCGAACAGGTCGACGGGTGTGCCCGCGCCTTGATGGCGCTGGGCCTGAACCGCGGCGACCGGCTGGGCCTTTGGTCACCCAACTGCGCCGAATGGTGCGTGTTGCAACTGGCCAGTGCCAAGGTCGGTGCGATCCTGGTCAACATCAACCCGGCCTACCGGGTGGGTGAGCTGGAATACGTGCTGCGCCAGGCCGGGTGCCGTTGGCTGGTCTGCGCCGATGCTTTCAAAAGCTCCGATTATCACGCCATGGTTCAGGCGCTGGTGCCAGAGCTGGCGAGCGCCCCCGCGGGCGCACTGGCCAGCCAGCGCCTACCCGAGCTGCGCGGGGTCATCAGCCTGGCAGCCAACCCGCCGGCTGGTTTCCTGGCATGGCAAGCCCTGGCCGGGCTGGCCGGGCAAACTTCGAGCGAAGCCTACCTGGCCCGCCAAAGCGGGCTGCAGTTCGACCAACCGGTGAATATCCAGTACACCTCCGGCACTACCGGTGCACCCAAGGGCGCCACGCTGAGCCACTACAACATCCTCAACAACGGCTTCATGGTCGGCGAAAGCCTGGGCCTGGGCGAGCGCGACCGCATGGTGATCCCGGTGCCCCTGTACCACTGCTTTGGCATGGTCATGGCCAACCTGGGTTGCATCACCCACGGCAGCACCATGATCTACCCCAACGATGCCTTCGATGCCGAACTCACCCTGCGTGCCGTGGCCGAGGAGCGTGCCAGCATTCTCTATGGCGTGCCTACCATGTTCATCGCCATGCTCGACCACCCGCTACGCGCCCAGGTGGACCTTTCCAGCCTGCGCAGCGGCATCATGGCAGGGGCGACTTGTCCGATCGAGGTGATGCGCCGGGTGATCGACCAGTTGCACATGGCCGAGGTGCAAATCGCCTATGGCATGACCGAAACCAGCCCGGTTTCGCTGCAAACCGGGCCAGAGGATGAGCTGGAGCTACGCGTTGCCACCGTTGGCCGCACGCAGCCACAGCTGGAAAACAAGCTGGTGGACGCTGACGGCTGCATCGTTCCGCGCGGCGAGATCGGCGAACTATGTACCCGCGGCTACAGCGTGATGCTCGGCTATTGGGACAACCCAGAGGGTACCGCGGCAGCCATCGACCCGGCCGGCTGGATGCACTCGGGTGACCTGGCGGTAATGGACGAACACGGCTACGTGCGGATCGTGGGGCGCAACAAGGACATGATCATTCGCGGTGGCGAGAACATCTACCCGCGCGAGCTGGAAGAATTCTTCTATACCCACCCGGCAGTGGCGGACGCCCAGGTGATCGGTATTCCGTGCAGCCGTTATGGCGAGCAGATCGTCGCATGGGTCAAGTTGCACCCTGGCCACACGGCCACCGCCGAAGAACTGCAATGCTGGTGCAAGGCACGCATAGCCCACTACAAGGTGCCGCGGCATATCCGTTTCGTAGACGAATACCCGATGACGGTAACCGGTAAGGTGCAGAAGTTTCGCATGCGCGAGATCAGCATCGCCGAACTCGGTGCCGATGGCGCGGGTTGACTGACCAGGCTGCCCGGTTTACCCGCACCGGCAGTTGCCCGCCTGCACCGACCTTGCAGGCGGCAAGGTCGGTAACCTGGTCTACCCTTAGGCTTTCACCGGTGGTTCCTGGTTCGGCGGGTCGCCCACCGTCGGCGGTTCGGTTGGCTTGACCGGCAGCTCGTCCGGGTCTTGCTCCGGCACGGGCGGCGGCAAGCTCGGGTCGTCGATGTTCGGATCGGGGGTTTCCGGTGATGTTGGAATGTTCATGGCCTGACCTCGCGTGGGTGGTTTGAAGAGGTACTGCAGGCTTGGACTTCGGCCAGCTGCGATTCGCTCAGTTTTTTTTGAACCCTCACGCCCGCGCCCGGCTCTGAACCCTTACCGCCACCAGCCTGAGGGAGCAAGGTCGATGTCACGAAACGAGCTTTTTGAAAGCGTGCCAATGGCCAACGATCATCCTGACCAGGCCATTAGCCTGGCCCAGGCGCTGCTGGCCCCACGCATCGTGATCGAGGACACCCAGCCGGTGCTCGACGCCGGCACCTTCGCCGCCAAGGCCATCAGCGGTCAACCGGTTGCCGTCAGCAGCAAGGTCTACAGCGATGGACATGACCGCCTGGCCGTGGTGCTCAACTGGCGCCCGGCGCACAGCCAGCGCTGGCACTCGGTGCCGATGCAGTCGGCGGGCAACGACCTGTGGCTGGCCGAGTTCACCCCCACCGAGCTGGGGCCGCACCTGTTCGGCATCCAGGCCTGGATCGACCCGTTCGCCACGTACTGCCACGACCTGGAAAAAAAGTACCACGCCGGCGTCGAGGTCAGGCTGGAGCTGGAAGAGGGGCGGCTGATGCTCGGCCAGGGCATTGCCCTGTGCGATGGCGCCGTGCGCAACGAGCTTGAGGCCGTGCTGCAGCGCCTGGCGGAGGTGGGCAGTGATGACCAGGTGGCGCTGCTGCTGGACCCGCGCACCGCCCGGCTGATGGCCGAGGCCGAGCACCGCAGCTACCTGGCCCGCAGCCGCGAATTCCCGCTCGATGTGGACCGCCCGGCTGCGCAGTTCGCCAGTTGGTACGAACTGTTTCCACGCTCGATAACCGATGACCCGCAGCGCCATGGCACCTTCAACGATGTGCACCAGCGGCTGCCGATGATCCGTGACATGGGCTTCGACGTGCTGTACTTCCCGCCCATTCACCCTATTGGCCTGCAGCACCGCAAGGGGCGCAACAATGCGCTCACGGCCGAGCCGGGTGACCCGGGCAGCCCGTATGCCATCGGCAGTGCAGAGGGTGGCCACGAAGCGATCCACCCGCAGTTGGGCAGCCGCGAAGACTTCCGCCGCCTGGTAGCTGCTGCTGCCGAGCACGGCCTGGAAATTGCCCTCGACTTCGCCATCCAGTGCTCCCAGGACCACCCCTGGCTCAAGCAGCACCCGGGCTGGTTCAGCTGGCGCCCGGACGGCACCATCCGCTATGCCGAGAACCCGCCAAAAAAATACCAGGACATCGTCAACGTCGACTTCTATGCCGCCGACGCAGTACCCAGCCTTTGGTTGGCGCTGCGCGATGTGGTGGTGGGCTGGGTCGAGGAGGGCGTGAAGACGTTCCGCGTCGATAACCCGCACACCAAGCCGCTGCCGTTCTGGCAATGGCTGATCGCCAATGTTCGCAGCCAGTACCCGGAGGTCATCTTCCTCGCTGAGGCGTTCACCAAGCCCGCCATGATGGCGCGCCTGGGCAAGGTCGGCTATGCGCAAAGCTACACCTACTTCACCTGGCGCAACACCAAGCAAGAGCTGCGCGAATTTTTCGAGCAACTCAACCAGCCGCCATGGAGCCAGTGCTACCGCCCCAATTTCTTCGTCAATACCCCCGACATCAACCCGTTCTTCCTGCACACCTCCGGCCGTGCCGGTTTCCTCATTCGTGCAGCATTGGCGACCATGGGTTCAGGGTTGTGGGGCATGTATTCCGGGTTCGAACTGTGCGAAAGCGCCGCGTTGCCAGGCAAGGAGGAATACCTGGACTCGGAGAAATACCAGCTGCGCCCACGCGACTTCAGCCAGCCTGGCAACATCATTGCCGAAATCGCCCAGCTCAATCGCATCCGCCGGCAGAACCCGGCCTTGCAAACCCACCTCGGCGTCGCGTTCTTCAACTGCTGGAACGACAACATCCTGTACTTCGCCAAGCGTACGCCCGAGCGCGACAACTACATCCTCGTGGCAATCAGCCTAGACCCGCACAACGCCCAGGAGGCGCACTTCGAGCTGCCGCTGTGGGAGCTGGGGCTCGATGACAACGCCCAAACCCAGGGTGAAGACCTGATGAATGGCCACCGCTGGTCGTGGTACGGCAAGACCCAGTTCATGCGCATCGAACCTTGGCACCAACCATTCGGCATCTGGCGAATCGAAAAGGCCGGTTAGGGCATAGGTACCGGGCCGCCTCGCGGCCCATCGCCGGTAAATAGGCTGCACGGCAGCCGCAACGCCAGCCAACACGGTCCACAGACATGCAAGGAGTCACCCATGGCCAAGCGTTCCCGCCCGGCAGCCTTCATCGACGACCCGCTGTGGTACAAGGACGCTGTCATCTACCAGTTGCACATCAAGTCGTTCTTCGACTCGAACAACGATGGCATCGGTGATTTCGCCGGCCTGATCAGCAAGCTGGACTACATCGCCGAGCTGGGCGTCAACACCCTGTGGTTGCTGCCGTTCTATCCTTCGCCGCGGCGCGACGACGGCTACGACATCGCCGAGTACAAGGCCGTGCACCCCGACTACGGCAGCATGGCCGATGCCCGGCGCTTCATCGCCGAGGCGCACAAGCGTGGCCTGCGGGTTATCACCGAACTGGTCATCAACCACACCAGCGACCAGCACCCTTGGTTCCAGCGCGCCCGCCACGCCAAACGCGGCAGCAAGGCGCGCGACTTTTACGTATGGTCCGATGACGACCAGAAGTACGATGGCACCCGCATCATTTTCCTCGACACCGAAAAGTCCAACTGGACCTGGGACCCGGTGGCAGGCCAGTATTTCTGGCACCGCTTCTACTCGCACCAGCCAGACCTCAACTTCGACAACCCGCAGGTGCTCAAGGCGGTAATCGGGGTGATGCGCTTCTGGCTCGACCTGGGCGTGGACGGGCTGCGCCTGGACGCCATCCCTTACCTGATCGAACGCGATGGCACCAACAACGAAAACCTCGCTGAAACCCACGGGGTGCTCAGGGCCATTCGCGCCGAGATCGATGCCAACTACCCAGACCGCATGCTGCTTGCCGAAGCCAACCAGTGGCCGGAGGACACCCGCCCGTACTTCGGCGAAGGCGACGGCGACGAATGCCACATGGCCTTTCATTTCCCGCTGATGCCGCGCATGTACATGGCCCTGGCCATGGAGGACCGTTTCCCGATCACCGACATCCTGCGCCAGACCCCGGAGATCCCGGCCAACTGCCAATGGGCGATCTTTCTGCGCAACCACGACGAGCTGACCCTGGAAATGGTCACCGACCGCGAGCGCGACTACCTGTGGAACTACTACGCAGAAGACCGCCGCGCGCGCATCAACCTGGGCATCCGTCGGCGCCTGGCGCCCTTGCTGCAGCGTGACCGCCGGCGCATCGAACTGCTCACCAGCCTGCTGCTGTCGATGCCCGGCACGCCCACGCTGTACTACGGTGACGAGCTGGGCATGGGCGACAACATCTACCTGGGCGACCGCGATGGCGTGCGCACGCCCATGCAATGGTCGCCGGACCGCAATGGCGGTTTTTCCCGCGCCGACCCACAGCGCCTGGTGCTGCCCCCGGTGATGGACCCGTTGTACGGCTACCAGACGGTCAACGTCGAGGCACAAAGCCACGACCCGCACTCGCTGCTCAACTGGACCCGGCGCATGCTGGCGGTGCGCAAGCAGCAGAAGGCTTTCGGCCGTGGCACGCTGCGCACGCTGAGCCCCAGCAACCGGCGCATCCTGGCCTACATTCGCGAATACACCGATGCCGATGGCAACACCGAGGTCATCCTGTGCGTAGCCAACGTTTCCCGCGCCGCCCAGGCGGCAGAACTGGAATTGTCACAGTACGCCGACAAAGTACCGGTGGAGATGCTCGGCGGCAGTGCGTTCCCGCCGATCGGTCAGCTGCCGTTCCTGCTGACTTTGCCACCTTATGGCTTTTACTGGTTCCTGCTGGCTTCGCACGATCGTATGCCCAGCTGGCACGCCCAGCCCACCGAGGGGTTACCCGAATTGATTACCCTGGTATTGCGCAAACGCATGGAAGAACTGCTGGCGGCGCCTGCCAGCGACACCCTGCAAACCAACATCCTGCCCCAGTACCTGCCGAAACGGCGCTGGTTCGCGGGCAAGGAAGGGCCCATAGACCAGGTACGGCTGTGTTATGGCGTGCGTTTCGGCACCGTCACTACGCCGGTATTACTCAGCGAGCTCGAAGTGCTCAGTGACGGCGTGGCCACCCGTTATCAATTGCCGTTCGGGCTGCTGCCCGAGGAGCAGATCAACAGTGCGCTGCCACAGCAACTGGCGTTGTCCCGGGTGCGACGGGCCCATCAGGTGGGTCTGATTACCGATGCGTTCGTGCTTGAGCCGTTCATCCGCGCCGTATTGCGTGCGTGCCAGGAAAGCACGCGGCTGGCGTGCGGCGACGCTGACGGCGAGCTGCGTTTCGACAGCACCGAGCAACTGGCCGGCCTGGGGCTGAATGAAGAAAGCGAGGTGCGCTACCTCAGCGCCGAACAGTCCAACAGCTCGGTGGTCATCGGCGACCGCGTGGTGCTCAAGTTGATCCGCCGGGTCAACCCGGGCATTCACCCGGAGCTTGAAATGAGCGCCTACCTGACCGCTGCCGGCTTTGCCAATATTTCACCACTGCTGGCCTGGGTCAGCCGCGTGGATGCGCAGGCAGCCCCGCACCTGCTGATGATCGCTCAAGGCTACCTGAGCAACCAGGGCGATGCCTGGGCCTGGACCCAGAACACGCTTGAGCGCGCTATCCGTGACCAGATGGAGCCCACCCATTCGGATACCGAGGCACATACCGACGCCCTCGCCGAACTCACAGCCTTTGCCGCCTTGTTCGGCCAGCGCCTGGGCGAGATGCACGTGTTGCTGGCAGCACCCACCGATGACCCGGCCTTCCAGCCGCGGCCCAGCGATGCCCAGGACCGCGAACGCTGGGTGACCCAGATCAGTGCCGAGTTGACCCATGCCCTCGACCTGCTGGCGCAGCACCGCGACCACCTGGACCGCGACAGCCAGGCGCTGGTCGACGACCTGCAGCAACAGCGTGACGGCCTGGTCGAGCACGTTCGCCAGCTGGCCGGGCAGGCCGAGGGCGGCTTGCTGATGCGCGTGCACGGTGACTTGCACCTGGGCCAGGTGCTGGTGGTGCAGGGTGATGCCTACCTGATCGATTTCGAGGGTGAGCCGGCCCGGCCCCTGGAAGAACGCAGGGCCAAACACAGCCCCTACAAAGATGTCAGCGGCGTATTGCGGTCGTTCGACTATGCTGCTGCGATGATCTTGCGCAGCGCGTCTACGGTGGACCTTTCCGAGGCGGCACGGCAAGCCCGGCAACGGGTGGCCCGGCAGTACCTGCACCAGTCGCGGCATGCCTTTATCGAGGCGTACGGCCTGGCCACCGCTGCCATGCCCCACGCCTGGCAGCAGGCGGAAGGCGAGCGCGCTGCATTGGAGCTTTTCTGCCTGGAAAAGGCCGCCTACGAAATTACTTATGAAGCCGAGAACCGGCCGAGTTGGCTGGCCGTGCCTTTGCATGGCCTGCATGGACTGATCAGTACCTGGGGAGAGTCAGAATGAACGTAACAACGCGTGAAAACGGCGGCCTTCGGCAACGGGACCTCGATGCCCTGGCCCGCGCCGAACACGCCGATCCATTTGCGGTACTCGGCCCCCATGACGACGGCGCAGGCGGGCAGGTGGTCAACGCCTTCCTCCCCGGCGCCCTGAATGTGCGCATTCTTGCCCGCGAAGACGGGCGCCTCCTCACCGAAATGGCGCAGGGCAGCCTGCCAGGCTTGTTCACCGCGCACCTCGATACAGCACAGCCTTACCTGCTGCAGATCGGCTGGGCCGGTGGCGAGCAGGTGACCGAGGACCCGTATAGCTTCGGTCCGCAACTGGGCGACATGGACCTGCACCTGTTTGCCGAGGGCAACCACCGCGACCTGTCCGGGCGTTTCGGCGCGCAGCCGCTGCAGGTCGAGGGCGTCGACGGGGTGTGCTTTTCGGTGTGGGCCCCCAACGCCCGGCGGGTATCGGTGGTGGGCGACTTCAACAATAGGGATGGGCGTCGCCACCTGATGCGCCTGCGCCATGGTGCCGGGGTGTGGGAGCTGTTCATCCCCCGGCTGGGCGTGGGTGAAACCTACAAGTTCGAAGTGCTCGGCAAGGATGGCATCCTGCCGTTGAAGGCCGACCCCCTGGCCCGCGCCACCGAATTGCCGCCGAGCACGGCGTCCAAGGTAGCGGGTGAGCTGGGCCATGCCTGGCAAGACCACGACTGGATGGCGCAACGGGCGCAGCGCCATGCGTACAACGCGCCATTGTCGATCTATGAGCTGCACCCCGGCTCCTGGCGCTGCGAAATGGACGAGGCCGGCGAAGTCGGGCGCTACTACAACTGGCGGGAACTGGCCGAGCGCCTGGTGCCGTATGTGCAGGCGCTGGGCTTCACCCATATTGAACTGCTGCCGATCATGGAACACCCGTTCGGCGGTTCCTGGGGCTACCAGCCACTGTCGATGTTCGCCCCCACCTCGCGCTACGGCAGTGCCGAGGACTTCGCCGCCTTCATCGATGCCTGCCACCAGGGCGGCATCGGGGTATTGCTCGACTGGGTACCGGCGCACTTCCCCACAGACGAACATGGCCTGGCGCGCTTCGACGGTACGGCCCTGTACGAGTACGACAACCCGCTGGAAGGCTACCACCAGGACTGGAACACGCTGATCTACAACCTGGGCCGCAATGAGGTGCGCGGGTTCATGATGGCCTCTGCGCTGCATTGGTTGAAGCATTTCCACATCGACGGGCTGCGCGTCGATGCGGTGGCCTCGATGCTGTACCGAGACTATTCGCGCAAGGCCGGCGAGTGGGTGCCCAACCGCCACGGCGGGCGCGAAAACCTCGAGGCCATCGACTTCATTCGCCACCTCAACGGTGTGGCGGCCCATGAGGTGCCGGGGGCGTTGATCATCGCCGAGGAGTCCACCGCCTGGCCCGGGGTCAGCCAGCCGATCGAGCAGGGCGGGCTGGGCTTTGCCTACAAATGGAACATGGGCTGGATGCACGACACCCTGCACTATATCCAGAACGACCCGGTCCACCGTGCCCACCACCACAACGAGATGAGCTTTGGCCTGGTGTATGCCTACTCCGAGCATTTCATCCTGCCCATTTCCCACGACGAAGTGGTACACGGCAAGCACTCGCTGATCGACAAGATGCCCGGCGACCGCTGGCAGAAGTTCGCCAACCTGCGCGCTTACCTGGCCTTCATGTGGGCCCACCCCGGCAAGAAGCTGCTGTTCATGGGCTGCGAATTTGGCCAGTGGCGGGAGTGGAACCACGATAGCCAGCTGGACTGGTACCTGCTGCAGTACCCTGAGCACCAAGGCGTGCAGCGCCTGGTGAGTGACCTCAACCGGCTGTACCGCGAAGTCCCGGCGTTGCATGAGCAGGACTGCCAGCCACAGGGCTTCCAATGGCTGATCGGTGACGATGCACAGAACAGCGTGTTTGCCTGGCTGCGCTGGAGCAGCAGTGGCGAACCCGTGCTGGTGGTCGCCAACTTCACCCCGGTTCCGCGTGAGGGTTACCGCATCGGCGTGCCGTTCGGCGAGCGCTGGCAGGAGCTGTTGAACAGCGATGCCGAGATGTACGCCGGCTCCAATGTCGGCAACCTTGGGCTGGTGCACAGCGAAGACATCGCCAGCCACGGCCAGCCGCAGTCGCTGGCCCTGAACCTGCCCCCGCTGGGTGTGCTGGTGATGAAGCCCGCCTGATGCACCTGCTGTGCTGGCCCTGCCGCTGGTTTGCCGGCGCCAGGGCCAGCGCAGGCTACCACCGCATGCGCACTCCAAGGCTGCCAATCAGCCCATTGAGGTCATTGCCATCCACATCGCTGCTGTAGTCGGCACTGACGAACATGGCCACCGAGGGCGTTACCCGCGCCACCAGCCCCAGGCCCAGTTCCACCGTTGTCGAAAAGCGCGAACTGGAGATCTTGTCGACCTGTTCCAGCTTCACTTCGTCAGGGTTGCTGAAGTCATACCACACGTTGGTCCGCACATAAGGCTCCAGGGGCATGCCGCGCATTTCATAGCGCCCGGACAATGTGGCGCCGACGCGGCCGCTCCAGCTGGGCTGGCTGTCGAAGGCCTGCCGGGTTGCGTGCTGCCCTTGGCTGCCGGGGAAGAACTGCTGGTTCATCAACTGCGCCTGGGATTCGATCACCCAACTGCCAGCCAGGGGGATCGGATAGCCGCCCTCCACCGAGAAAGTCATCGCGTGGCCACTGTCGCCCGGCCGTTGGCCGGTGTCACCCCGGCCATCCACCTCGATGCGCGAACCCACGGCCACGGCATTCAGGTGCCAGCCCTGTGCGTGGGCCATGCTCCAGTACATGCCCTGGCTTTCCCCGGTCAGTTGCGCGGCATTGCGCGGCTTGTCGCCCAATAGCGGGCGCATGCCATTGAAGCTGCTTTGCAGGTTGTTGTGGCCGACCACCCTCCCGGCGCGTTGCACATCGCCTGCTGGCGTTGCACGCACGAACAGCTCGGGGCCGGTCATCAGCTGCTGGTCGGGCGCTGCGAGCAGTTCGGGCGCTTGCGTGCCGTTGCGGGGTAGGGGCGGATAAAGCTGTGACCACTCATACGCGAACGTTTCCACCGGGGTTGCCAGAAGCAGCGACGTGGAAACCGCGTAGAAAAGACGGTCGATGCGCACGGGGCTCGAAGTGGTTTTCATGGCGGGTCTCCTTTGCTCTTGTGAAGTACAGCTTGAGGACCTGGTCTGTTGTCACAGGCTGTACGGCAAAACAGAGGGCGACCCAAACCAGCACGCCCGCTTCGGCACACGCGCCCAAAGGCGCGCGCTAGAGGCTCGGCGCGAGATTCTTACTGCTCGGTAATCTTCAGCTAAGGAGAGGGGAGGGCTTGCGTCAAGAAAATGTGAAAGGCCCGTTCACCTTTTGTGGGGGTGACCAAGGCGCTGATTCAAAAGAAAAACCGTGCTGCTATAGCGGCGTTTGCTATTTCCCGCACGGGCGCTATGAAGAATGATTGCTAGCGCCACGCTTCGACAGTGGCGGCGTTCGATCTCACAGGCACTGAAGAGGCCGCGGCGGGCACCTGCCCACCGCGCCTGCCCGGTTCACTCGTCTTCGCGTTGCAACACCATCAACACCATAGAGCGCCCCTTCACCTCGAAGGTGCTGTCGAACTGCAGGTGCTGGCCCTTGCGCAGTTCGGGCCGGTCAGTGTCGATCAGGCAGTTCCAGTGGTCGCCATCCGGTACTGTCGGCAGCTTGAACGGCACCACATCATGGTGCGAGTTGACGATCAGCAGCACGGTTGCCTCGGCGCCGGGCCGGGCAATACCGCTGACCTGCGCGCGGCCATCGATCAGCATGCCCAGGCAGCGGCCGTGCGGGTCTTCCCACTGCTCCACGGTCATCTCGCCGCCATCCGGCGCCAGCCAGGTCACGTCCTTGACCCCGATCGCTTCATTGTAATCGCCGACCAGGAACCGCGAGCGGCGCAGTACCGGGTAGGTGAGGCGCAGGCGAGTCAGGCGCTTGACGAAGGCCAGCAGCTCTTTGCCTTCCTCGTCGAGGTCCCAGTTGATCCAGCCGATCTCACTGTCCTGGCAGTAGGCGTTGTTGTTGCCGTGCTGGGTGCGGCTGAACTCGTCGCCCGCCACGATCATCGGCGTGCCCTGGGCCAGCAGCAAAGTGGCGAAGAAATTGCGCATCTGGCGCATGCGCAGGGCGTTCACGGCCGGGTCTTCGGTCGGCCCTTCGGCGCCGCAGTTCCACGACAGGTTGTTGTCGGTACCGTCCTGGTTGTTTTCGTCGTTGTCTTCGTTGTGCTTGTGGTTGTACGACACCAGGTCGCGCAAGGTAAAACCGTCGTGCGCGGTGATGAAGTTGACCGAGGAGTACGGCCGGCGGCCGCGGTTGTTGAACATGTCGCCCGAGGCCGTCATGCGCGCGGCAAAGTCGGCCAGCTGGCCTTCATCGCCTTTCCAGAAGGCGCGCACGGTGTCACGGAAGCGGTCGTTCCATTCGGCCCAGCCGGGGGCGAAGTTGCCCACCTGGTAGCCGCCCGGCCCGCAGTCCCACGGCTCGGCAATCAGTTTGACCTGGCTCAGCATCGGGTCCTGGCGGCAGGCCACGAGGAAGCCGTGGCGCTCGCTATAGCCGTCATGGTACCGGCCAAGGATGGTCGCCAGGTCGAAGCGGAAGCCGTCCACGTGCATTTCGCCAGCCCAGTAGCGCAGCGAATCGGTGACCAGTTGCAGCACGCAGGGGTGGCTCAGGTCGAGGGTGTTGCCGGTGCCGGAGTCGTTGATGTAGTAGCGCTTGTCATCGGGCATCAGGCGGTAGTACGAGGCGTTGTCGATACCGCGCATCGACAGGGTCGGGCCGCGTTCGTTGCCCTCGGCGGTGTGGTTGTAGACCACATCGAGAATCACCTCCAGCCCGGCGTCGTGCAGGTGCGCGACCATCTCCTTGAACTCGGCGATCTTGCCGCTGGCCAGGTAGCGCGGGTGGGGCGCGAAAAAGGCGATGCTGTTGTAGCCCCAGTAGTTGTTCAGGCCCTTGTCCAGCAGGTGCTGGTCGTTGACGAACGCGTGAATCGGCAACAACTCGATACTGGAAACACCCAGGTCCTTGATGTGCTTGAGCAATTCGTCATTGGCCAAGCCGGCGAAGGTACCGCGCAGCTCCTCCGGCACGGCGGGGTGGCGCATGCTGATGCCGCGGGTGTGCGCCTCGTAGAGGATGGTGCGCTCCCAAGGTACTTGTACGCGCTCGTCACGGCCCCAGGTGAAGGCCGGGTCGATCACCTTGCACTTGGGCACGAAGGGGGCGCTGTCACGTTCATCGAACGACAGGTCGTCGTCGGGGTGGCCGATGGTGTAGCCAAACAGTGCCTCGGACCACTTGAGTTCGCCGACCAGCTGCTTGGCATAAGGGTCTATCAGCAGTTTGTTGGGGTTGAAGCGGTGACCGTTTTGCGGCTCGTACGGGCCATAGACGCGGTAGCCATACACCAGGCCAGGGTGCGCATCGGGCAGGTAGCCATGGTAGATCTCGTCCGTGTATTCGGGCAGCTCGATGCGTTCGAGCTCATGCTCGCCGGTGGCGTCGAACAGGCACAGCTCGACCTTGGTGGCATTGGCCGAAAACAGGGCGAAGTTGACGCCCAGCCCATCCCAGGTGGCGCCGAGGGGAAAGGGTTGGCCTTCGCGGATGCGGGTTGGGGCAACCGAGCGGGTTTTCTTTGGGGTACGGGGGCTCATGGCAATCCTCAAATGGCCGTGGTGGAAGGTATGGAAGTGATGCAGTGCTGCCCAGGTGCCCTATCGGTGGCGCCCGGTCCCCTGAAGCAACCACGACCGCCAGCCGTGTGGCGATCATGGGGGAGCGGGCAGGCCGCGAAGTGGCCGAAACCGGTTTAACCGGCAGTTGGCTTTTTGACCGCCCTTGGTTTCTTCGCCGCCGCGGGTTTAACCCCCGGCAGTGCCGCTACCTTGGGTTCGGCCGGCGGCTTGGGCTCGGCTGCCGGCTTGGGTTTGGCAGGGGCCCGCTTGCGCGGTGCGGCTTTTGGTGCCAGGGCCTCGGCCTCGGCCAGCTTGCGAGCCATTTCCCAGTGGCGGTCTTCCTGGCCGGCGGGTTTACCTTCTGACTCCCAGATCTGGTAGGCAAATTCGCGAATACGCTTTTCATCGACACTCATCGAAACGCTCCTGATGCTCAAGATTGTTGGATCAACAGGTTGACCGGAAACTCCGCCAGCACGGCGCTCAACATCAGCTCCCTTGATGAGCTGACCGCCGCGCATGGGAAAAGTCCCGTCGAATTGGCAGGTGATACGGCAAACGGTAAAACCAGCCGGGTGTCGTCCCAGTTCTGTGCCGGGATCAACGGTGTTGGCGCGCTGCCGAGCAGGCTGCTGGCCAGGCGCGGGGCCACGACGATGGCGCGTTCGCCTTCACCCAGCCGGGCGAAGGCGACGACCTTGTCGGCATGCCGGCCCTGTACCGTCAGCGGCAGGTAGGCACCGCGGCGGAACAGCTCGGCATGTGCCTGGCGGCAGTCCAGCACACGGGCGACCAAGGCCTGCTTGAGGCGGCCGTCGCGCCAGTGCGACAGCAGCTCGGCCACGGGGGTGGCGCTTTCCAGGGTGGCACGCCGCAAAGCGTAGTCCACGGCGCGGCGGTTGTCCGGGTCGACCAGGCTCAGGTCCCAGTACTCGTTGCCCTGGTACAGGTCGGGCACGCCCGGGGTGGTCATGCGCAGCAGGGCTTGCACCAGGCCATTGAGGGCGCCGGGGCAGGCGAGCAGTTGTGCGGCATCGGCCACCGATTGGCGCAACTGCTGGTTTTCACTGCCCAGCAGCAAACCGTCCAGGTATCGGGCACAGGCCGCCTCGTAGGCTTCGTTCGGTGCGTTCCAGCTGCTGCGCAGCTTGGCCTCGCGCAGGGCCTTCTGCTGCCACTGGCGCACGCGTTCGGCGTATTGGCGCAAGGCGTTGGCGTCGTGCAGGTCAAGGTCCAGCGGCCAACTGCCGAGCAGCGTCTGCAACAGCATCAGCTCGTCGCCGGGGCTGGGCGCCAGGCCGTCCTCCAGCGGCGCACGCAGCGGCGCCGCCAGCTCGCGCCAGTGCTCCACGCGGCTGGCCAGCCACGGCCCCCGCTCGCTGAGCACGGCCAGGCGGGCGCGTGTGTCTTCGCCACGCTTGTGGTCATGGGTGGCGGTGGCCAGCAGGTTGTCGGGGAAGTCGCGCAGGCGCCGTTGCGCTTCGTTATGGAAGTGTGCCAGCGGGGCACTGAAGCGCTCGGCCTCGAAGCCCACATCGTTGCGCGACAGCAGCCGCGCGCTGCGGTAGAAGGCCGTGTCCTCCACCGCCTTGGCGGCACTGGGTGCGGTCAGTTGCTGGAAGCGCACGCAGGCATGGCGCAACTGCTTGCGCGCGCGCCCAGGCGGCAATTGCCGCCAGCCTTGGCCACCCAGCCACTGTTCCAGTTGGTCGAGCAACGGCCAGTCGGCTTCGGCCAGGTCCTGGCGGGCATTGGTCAGGGCTTGCTGGAAAAACACTTCGTCTTCAGCCGGGCGCCCGCAAGCATTGAAGTAGGTGCGGTACACCGGATAGTGCGCCACCAGCGCCTGCAGGGCACGGCGGATGGCGCCCAAGGTCAGGTCGCGGGTCATCAGGTCGTTGCGGGCGACCTGCAACAGCGCCTGGGCTACCGACTCGCAGTCGCCTGCCAGGCTGGCATTGAGCACCAGGTGGCGCGCCTGGCGCACTTCTTCAGCAAAGGCCGGGCGCTCGCTGACGTTGGCCCACAACTCGGTCAGCGGTGCTTCGCCGGCCGGGTCGTGCTGCAGCAGCGATACCTGGTTCATGAACTCGTAGCCAGTGGTGCCGTCGGTGTGCCAGTCGAGGTGCAGGTGTTCGCCGCTGCCGAGAATCTTTTCCACGTAGATCGGGAAGTGTTCGACCGCGGCGTTCAGCGGCCGACTGGCCAGCAGGCCGTCGACGCGCCGGCGCAGCTTGCGGCAATAGCCGCGCGGGTCGGCCAGGCCGTCGATATGGTCAATGCGCAGGCCGTCCACCAGGCCGCGTTCGATCAGCTCGAAGAGCTTGGCGTGGGTCGCCTCGAACACCACCGCGCGCTCGACCCGCAGGCCACCCAGTTCGTTGATGTCGAAGAAGCGCCGCCAGTTGATGTCGTCGGCGGCGGTGCGCCAGCTGGCCAGCCGGTAAGTCTGGCGCTCCAGCAGCAGGTGCAGGCGCTTGAAGCCGCTTTCGGCACGGCTGTCGAACGCCACCAGGGCCGATTCGAGGTCGGCACCCTGCTGCACCAGGCGCGCCAGTTCGGCCTGCAGGGGCAGGGCGTCAGCCAATGGCGTGGCCGCTTCGCCCAGCGCCGTGAAATGCTCTGCCAGGGCCTGCAGGGCGGGGTCCGGGCTCAGGGCCAGGATCCAGCCGTAGTCGATCGGGCAAATCGGGAAACGGTGCTGGTAGTGGGCAACTTGCAGCACGCCCCGGTCCTTGTCGAACTCCAGCGGGAGTTCGCCGTTTTTCAAGCACACGCCATAGTCGTTGCCCAGGAACGGCAACAGCAATTGCCCGGCCAACAGCGGATCGCTGGAATGCCACTGGATGTCGAAGAATTCTGCGTACGGGCTACGCCGGCCCCAGGCCAGCAGGCATTGCCACCACGGGTTGTCCGCGCCGCCTACGGCCATGTGGTTGGACACGGTGTCGAGGATCAGCCCCATGCCATGCTGGCGCAAGGCCGCTACCAGGCGCTGCAACGCCGCCTCGCCGCCCAGCTCGGGGTTGACCTGGGTCGGGTCGACCACGTCGTAGCCGTGGCGTGAACCGGCACGGGCCTTGAGGATGGGTGAGGCATACAGGTGGCTGATGCCCAGTTGGGCGAAGTAGGGCACCAGCGACACGGCGTGGTCGAGGGTGAAGTCACTGTGGAACTGCAGGCGCAAGGTGGCGCTCAAGGGCTTCATCGGTCACGCTCCCAGGCTTGTTCGCGGGCTTGGGCAAGCAGCTCCAGGCGCCGCGCGGCATCGTCGTCATTGAGCAGTTCATGCACCGGGCGGGCGAAGCGCCGGCGCCAGTTGGGGTGGCCGGTGGTGGTGCCTGGCAGGTTGGGTTGCTCGTCGCAGCCCAACAGGTCTTCCAGCGGTACCAGCACCAGTGGCGCCCGGGTATGGCCCACGTAGCGGATGGCGGCATCGATCACGGCGTCATCGTCGTTGAGCACGCCATAGTTGGCTTGCAAGGTGCGGCGCAGGCCGTCGTGTTGTTTCTGGCGGTCGTGGCGCCAGTGCAGTTCGGTGGCAGCGTCAATGAGTTGCAAGCGGTGGCTCCAGTCGATATCGCGGTTTTTCAGCCAGCCGGCCAGGGGCGCCAAGTCGTGTGTACCGGTAGTGGCCAGGGCGTTGTCGGGCCAGTCGAGTATCGGCGTGAACTGCCCAGGCTGGCGCTGCTCGAAAGGCAGCACGCGCATGCCCAGCACGGCTTTCTCGGCCAGGGCTTCGCGCAGGCCGGCGGGCACCGTGCCCAGGTCTTCGCCAAGGATGATGGCCTGGTGGCGGTGCGATTCCAGCGCCAGCAGCCGCAGTAGGTCCTCCAGCGGGTAGTTGAGGTAGGCACCTTCGCTGGGCTCGGCGCCTTGCGGTATCAGCCACAGCCGGCGCAGGCCCATGACGTGGTCGATGCGCAGGCCGCCGGCATGCGCCAGGTTGGCCCGCAACATTTCGATGAACGCGCGGTAGCCGTTGCGCTTGAGGCCTTCGGGCGAAAAGGCGCAAATGGCCCAGTTTTGTCCGGCCCGGTTGAGAATGTCGGGCGGTGCGCCCACATTCAGGCCCGACAGCAATTCGTCCTGGCGGCTCCAGGCCTGGCTGCCGGCACCGTCGGCGCCAACTGCCAGGTCGGCGATCAGGCCCACCCTCATGCCGTTGCCGCGGGCGGCCTCGTGGGCGCGTTGCAGGCCTCGCTCGGTGAGCCATTGGCAGAACGCGTGGAACTCCACCTTGGCCGGGTAGGCCTCGGCGATGGCCTGGACTTGCGGGTGACAGGGGTCTTGCCAGGGCGTGGGCCAGTGCCGCCAGTCGGCGCCCAGGCCATGCTCCACGGCATGGGCCTGCAGCACTTCGAAGCGGCAATGATGCTCCAGCGCTTCCCCGGCGGCTTTGCGGAAACTGTCGAAGTCCTCGCGCAGCGGGTGGCTGCCTTGGCTGAACCCCTGGTACAGCGCCTCCAGCACACGCAGCTGGGCGCTGGCGGCACGTGGCCAGTCAACCAGTGGGCGCTGCTGCAGTTCTTCCAGCTGTTGCTCCAGGCCGCAGGCTTCGATGGCCATGCGCACTTCCCGTTCACCCAGCAGGGCGGCGGGGCTGGCGTACAAGGTATTGAGCAGCAGGCGGCTGGAGGGCGAGTAAGGGCTGTAATGTTCCTGGTCGATGGCCGACAGGGCATGAATCGGGCTGATGGCCAAGGCATCGGCGCCGCGCTCTGCGGCCGAGCGGGCCAGTTGTTCAAGGGCCAGGCAGTCGCCATAACCGCCGTCGCCAGGGCGGCGCAGGCTGTACAGCTGAACCGCCAGCCCCCAGCAGCGCGCGGGTGTTTGCTGCGCGCTGTGCTCAAGGCTGTCTTCAAGGCTATGGCAACGGGGCGGCGCTACGGCCACCGTGAAACGGCGGCTGTCGATTTCGACCTGGTGGTAGCCGACAGGCAGTTCACCGGGCAGGCGGGCCTGCCGGTCAAGTTCCAGCACACGCGTGGCGCTGTCCTCGAGGGTGCAACGGGCGACGCTGGCCGCGCTGAAATAGCGTGACAGGTCCAGCGGCTGGCCCTGGTCCGCCGTCAACAAGGGCGGTAGGTGCTCACTGTCGTCAGCGGTCTCCAAGGCCTGCAGGCTTGCGGCGATTGCCGCATCGTCGCCGGCCGGGTGGCCCAGGCTTTCGAGCAGGTTGCGCAGCACGTGGTCGCTCACGCGCTGAGGGCGGTCATTGGCGTCGATCCAGTCGCGGCTAAGCCCGACGCGGTGCGCCAAGCGGTGCAGGGCGGTTTCGCTCATGGGCGCTCCTGGGCAGGGGGAAGCAGGCTGACCACGCAGCTGTACGCCGCCAGTTGGCTGTCGGGGTGGCGAGCATCGCCGCTGTCGAACAACCGCAAGGGCGGTGGCGGCAGCTCGACCGGCTGCGGGCTGTCGGCCAGGTTCAGGTCGATGCGCAAGGTGTTGCCATTGCCCAGCTGCCAGCGTGCGGTGACTGCCTTGTCACCGTGCACCTCGGCGCCCAGCGCACAGCTGCCAGGCAGGTGCGGGATCACATGGTGGCGGCGCAGGTCGAGCAACTGCTGATACAGGCCATGCCAGCCGGCCAGCACCTGCTTGCTGTAAGGGCGCGATGCGGCATAGGTCTTTTCGGCGTTGGGGTCGGGGATGTGCTCGCGCTGCTCGGGGTCAGCGAAGGCCTTGAAATGGGCGAACTCGCCACGGCGGCCTTCGCGCACTGCATCGGCCAGTTCGTCGTGGAAGTCGGTAAAGAACAGGAAGGGCTGGCAACTGCCTTCTTCGTCACCCATGAACAGCAGGGGGATCATCGGTGCCATCAGCAGCAAGGTGGTGGCAGCGCGCAGCGCCGGCGGTGGGCACAGGCGGGTCAGGCGCTCGCCCAGGGCGCGGTTGCCCACCTGATCGTGGTTCTGCAAGAACAGTACGAAGGCACTGGGTGGCAGATGCGCACTGGGTTCGCCGCGCGGCGTACCGTGGCGGTTGGCCTGGCCCTGGAACACGAAGCCTTCGGCCAGGCAGCGTGCCAGCTGGTCGATGGGGCGGTCCTTGTAGTCGGCATAATAGCCTTCGGTTTCGCCGGTGAGCAGCACATGCAGGGCGTTGTGGCCGTCATCGTTCCACTGCGCGTCGAAGCCCTGTTGCAACAGGGTGGCCTGGTTGTGTTCGTTCTCCAGCACCAGCCACACGTGGCGCCCGGGCTCCACTGCGGCACGCACGCGCTCGGCCAGTTCCACCAGAAAATCGGGTTGGTCGATGGCATGTACGGCATCCAGGCGCAGGCCGTCGCAGCGGTAGTCGCACAGCCACATCAGTGCGTTCTGGATAAAGTATTCGCGCACCTGCGGGCGGCGGAAGTCGATGGCCGCGCCCCAGGGCGTCTGCCGGTCTTCCCGGAAGAACGGGCTGGCATACTGGTGCAGGTAATTGCCGTCAGGACCGAAGTGGTTGTACACCACGTCCACCAGCACCATCAGCTTTTCACCATGGGCCTGGTCGACCAACGCGCACAGTTGCTCGGGGCTGCCGTAGGTGTGCTGCGGGGCGTAGGGCAATACACCGTCGTAGCCCCAGTTGCGCTCGCCCGGGAACTGCCCCAGGGGCATCAGCTCTATTGCGCTGATACCCAGCGCGGCAAGCTTCGGCAGTTGCCGGGCTACGCCCTGGTAACCATCGAGCAGGCCTACGTGCAGCTCTTGAATGACCGCCTCGTGCCAGGGGCGGCCTAGCCACGGGTGCTGCCAGGGGTAGCTGGCCACATCCACCACCTGGCTGGGGCCGTGCACGCCAGTAGGCTGGTAGCGCGACGCCGGGTCGGCCACCTGCAGTTCATCATCAATTCGAAATTGGTAACGGTCGCCGGCCCGGCAGGGCGCCACGCCGCTGAACCAACCGTCTTCATCGGGCTGCAGGGCGATAGCCGGCTGCTGCTCCAGTTCCACGCTCACGCTGCGCGCATCGGGTGCCCATAGGGCGAAGCGCGCCGACGTGGCGTCCAGCAAGTGTGCGCCATGCCTGTGCATCTTACAGCCCTCGCTCAGTAGTGGCTCAGTTGTGCTTGCTTGACCAGGTCTTCGTACAGCCGGGCGTAGGGTTCCACCGCCTGGCACCAGTTGAACGGCTGGGTCATCGACAGGCAGCGCATGGCGTTGAGCAGGTCCTTCTTGCCATAAACGTAGAAGGCGCGGCCAAGCGCTTCGCGGTAGCTGTCGACGGTCGACTCGTTGAACAGGAAGCCCGTGACCCCGCACTCGATGGTGTCGGCCAGGCCGCCGGTATTGCGCGCCACTGGCAGCGAGCCAAAGCGCTGGGCATACATCTGGCTGAGCCCGCAGGGCTCGTAGCGCGAGGGCATCAGCAGGAAATCACTGCCGGCGAACATGCGCCGGGCGTCGGTTTCGTTGAAGCCGATGCGTACCCCGATACGGCCTGGGTGGCGCAGCGCCAGTTCGCGCATGGCCTGTTCTTCCTCCGGCTCGCCACGGCCGATGATCGCGATCTGCCCGCCTTGTTCGACGATGTAGTCGGCCACGCCCAAGGTCAGGTCCAGGCCTTTCTGGTAAACCAGGCGCGAAACCACTGCGAACAGTGGGCCGTCGGAGTCGTCCAGGCCGAACAGTTGGCGTACTTCGTGGGTATTGCGTGCCTTGCCTTCCCAGTCATTGATGCTGAAGTTGTGCTGCAGGTGCTTGTCGGTGGCCGAGTCCCAGCTTTCGTCGATACCGTTGGGTATGCCGCCAAGCAGGCCTTGCTGGGCTTTGCTGGCGAGGAAGCCATCCAGGCCGCAGCCGAATTCCGGGGTGGTGATTTCCCGGGCATAGGTGGCGCTGACCGTGGTGATGTGGCTGGAGTAGGCAAGGCCGGCCTTGAGGAACGACAGCTTGCCGTAGAACTCCATGCCTTCCTGCTGCATGGCGTGTTCCGGGATGGCCAGTTCGGGGCTGCAACCACGGCTGTACACACCTTGGTAGGCCAGGTTGTGGATGGTGAACAGGGTTGGCGTGTTGAGGCCGCGCCAGTGCATGTAGGCTGGCGCCAGGCCGGCCGGCCAGTCATGCGCATGCACCACTTCGGGCTTCCAGTGGATCATGCCTTCGCCGGCTGCGATTTCCGCCGCGGCCAGGCCCAGGCGAGCGAAACGGATGTGGTTGTCTGGCCAGTCGCGACCGTTGTTGGCGCCGTAGGGGGTGCCGTCGCGTTGGTACAGTTCGGGGCAGATGAGCACATAGATGACCAGGCCGTCGGGCATGTCCATGCGGCCGATCTTGCATGGCGGCAGGGCTGCGTGGCCGCCCAGTTCGCCGACGATATGGATCGGGTTGTCGCTTTCGACCACCTGTGGGTAGCCCGGGATCAATACCCGAACATCGTGCAGGTGCGCCAGGGCGCGCGGCAGGGCTGCAGACACGTCACCCAGGCCGCCCGTCTTGACCAGATCGGCGATTTCCGAGGTCACGAACAGAATCTTGCGCTTGTTGGGGTTGTGCTGGCGCTGGGCGCCGGGTGCCTTGGCTGTCGTGGCGAAATCCGGGGTGAGCGGTTCGCGCTTCTCGGTGATGAACGTGTTTACGTGTGGCTCGACAGCGGCACTGATCATACTTCTCTCCGTCCCTATGCTTGCCGGGTGCTGGCACCCGTGGCGTTGTTTCGTGCTAGTTCTCTCTGCTTGCTGAATACGTACTGCTTTCCATGCCCCATGGTCGTGCGCACAGGCACCGCGCGCTCGGCGTTCCGGCCGAAGGCGTTTGAGCGGGTAGGGGTGGTGGCCGAGGCTGGGGGATCCCGTTGCGTTTGGCCTACTTAGTTCCTGACCTGCCCGCGTTTCGTAAAGTTCGACTTATTTTCGTCACTCTTCCATTGAGCAAATCGCGGGCCGAAAACCGAGTGTAGGAGAGAAAAGGCAGAAAAGGTGACCCACTGGTCACATTTGAGAGCATGCGGGCTAGACGCAAACGTTGGCGTTTGTGAGTGGATGTGAACAAGCATGAAGCGGGGAGGGTAATTGCGTGCTGATGCCGCGCCTTTTTGTGGCGCGATGGAGGGCATGCGCCATGTTGGTGCGCTTGTGCTCGCCCGAAAAAGGGCCGTGGTTGGGCGCGGGGTTTATCCGCGAAGCGCCGCTCGCGCGGCGCTCGATCTGGCAGAAGGTGAGCCGCTACAGCCCTTCACCCAGCACCCGGTCGATGCTGTCGACGAAGTAATCCACGCTGGCCCGGCTGGTGCACATTGGCGGCTTAATCTTGAGAATGTTCAGGTGATCCCCTGTGGGTTGCATGAAGATGCCCAATTCCCGCAGCCTGTCGCAGAGCAGCTGGGTTTCCTGCGTCGCGGGCTCCAGTGTTTCGCGGTCACGCACCAGTTCCAGGCCCAGGTAGAAGCCCGAGCCATGCGCGGCGCCGGCCAGCGGGTGCCTGTCGACCAGCGCCTGCAGGCGCGCCTTGAAATAGCGCCCGGTGTCGCGGGCGTTGTCCCACAGGCCTTCTTCCTGCATCACGTCCAGTACTGCCATGCCAATGCGGCAACTGACCGGGCTGCCACCGGCAGACGAGAAGAAATAACCCTCGGCCTCCAGTGCTTCGGCAATGTCGCGGCGGGTAATGACCACCCCCAGCGGCTGGCCGTTACCCATGCCCTTGGCCATGGTGATGATGTCGGGCACCACGCCTTGCTGCTCGAAGCCCCAGAAGTATTCACCCAGGCGGCCATAACCGACCTGGACCTCGTCGGCGATGCACACGCCGCCCCTGGCCCGGACCTTGGCATAGGCCTCGCGCAGGTACCCCGCTGGCAGCGCGATGCCACCGGCATTGCCGTACACCGGTTCGCAGATGATGCCGGCCAGCTGTCGGCCACGGGCATCGAGGTCGGCCAGCTCGGTGTCGACATCGCGCAGGTAGTCTGCTGCGCTGTCGGCGCCACGGTAGCGGCCGCGGAAGGTATTCGGCGCCTCGACCGGGTGCACCCAGTCCGGGCGGGTGTGCAACGCCTGCGGGTTGTCGGCGATCGACGTGGAGATGGCATCGGTGGCCACCGACCAGCCGTGGTAGGCCTCCAGCACGCTGAGCAGGTCGCGCCCGCCGCTGTAGGCCCAGGCCAGCCGTATCGCCAGGTCGTTGGCTTCGGTACCGCTGTTGACCATGAATACCCGGTCGAAGCCTTCGGGTACCAGCTTCAGCAAACGCTCGGAGAACTCGGTGACGGCTGCGTAGTGAAAGCGCGAGTTGGTATTGAGCAACGACCACTGCCGCGCCGACTCGGCGACCATGCGCGGGTGGCCATGGCCCAGTACCGCAACGTTGTTGAGCATGTCGAGGTAAGCGCGGCCTTGCATGTCGAACAGGTAATTGCGCCAGCCACGTTCGATGTGGGGTGGCTGCGCGTAGTAGTGTTTCTGCGAGCGCGCGAAGCTGGCGTCGCGACGCGCCAACAGGGCCTGTGGGTCAGGCAGTGGCTCGGCATCGCAGTCCAGGCCCAGCAGCGGCGCGGGGGAAGGGCACAGGGCCAGCCAGGCATCGGCATGGGAAGGGCTGGCGAAGAACGGTGGCTGGGTGTCGGTGCCCAGGCACACTTGCACGCGAAGCACGCCGCAACTACGGCCCAGCGCCTGGCCCTGGGCCACGGCCTGGCCATCGGCTGGCGCATCCTGCAGCCCCTGTAGCCACAGGGCCCAGTGCGCAGTACGCAGGCAACCGCCAGCATCGCCATGGCGCTGCCAGGTGCCGGCCGCCGGTGCCTGGAGCAGGCTTGCGTGCGGCACATGCAGTTCAACGCCGAGTGCGCAAGTGGTCGGTTCTGCGGCGCGGTCGATATGGGTTTGCGACAGGCGATACTGCCCGTACAGGGTGCAGGCCGGGGCAGGTTGCCGGGTGAGCAGGTGCTGGTCGAAGCCAGGTTGCTCCCAGTTGCCCGCCTCATAGTGCGCACTGAGCACGCCGAGGTCGAGCCGGTGCACCGCCTGCCCTTGCAGTTCGGGAAGCAGCGGCGCGCAGCCGCTCATGTCTGGCGTGGCGACCGGCAACCCCGCAGCCCGCAGGATCGCTGCCTGCATCAGGGCGAAGGGTACGGCGGTGGCGGTATCGAAAATTTCCCACTCATGGGCGACATTGTCGCGGGTGTACTGGTTGCCTGGGTCCACCGCCAACTGCTGTGCGCTGCTCAGCACCAGTACTGCGGCGCGGTTCAGCACCAGTGGCCACAAGGCCCGTAGCTCTGCCTCGGTGAGTGGGTTGTGGGCCTGGTAGGCGCGGATCGCCGGGAGGATCCGCAGCGGGTCGCCTTCGGCGTGGTGCAGCAGCGCCGCACAGGTTACCGACAGGTCAGCGATGCGCCAGGTACGTAGCAGGTCGCCGAAGTCGATCAGCCCTCGCAATTGCCATTGGCGCTGGTCGTCGCGCGCCCACACGGTGTTGTCGTCGGTGATGTCCAGGTGCACGGCTTGGCTTGGCAGGCTGCCGATCAGGGGTGCCAGGTGGTGGGCAGCGACCGCGGTGGCCTGTGTGATGCGGCGGCGCTGGTCGGCATCGTGCAGCACAGGGAGCAGGTGCTCTATCAGCGTTTGCGCATGCTTGGGGTCCCATTGCAGGGGGCGCTCGAGGCCAGGGTGGTCGAAACCGGCCAAGGCCCGATCAAGCTTTGCGCAAAGCCCGCCCAGTTCGGCCATCAGTTGCGCCGGGAGGTGGGCAAGGCGCGTCAGCGGTTGCCCCTCGATGTATTCCAGCAGGCGTACCCGTAATGGCTGGTCTGCGACGTCCAGGGCCAGCAAGGCTTCGCCACTGAGTGCCGGGCGCACGCCTGGCACGGGCAGGCCATGCTCGCGCAGGTAGGCGAGGGCCGCATGCTGGGCCTCCAGTTCGACCTGGGCGTAGCTGCCATGGCATGCCTTGAGCACGAAGCTGCCTTGCGGCGCGACCACGCGCAGGTTCAGGTCCTGCTGGCTGCCCAAGGCCGACAACTCACCGGTGAGGCCGTAGTGGGCCTGCAGCAGGCCTTGCGCCTGGGGGGCGCTGAGCACAGGGCCTGGCAAGCTGGAACGCTGGACCAGCGCGTGGAGGGCAGGGGAGGCAGTTTGGGGGTGACTGGACATGGGCTCTACCGTTGAGGCGGGTGGACGGAGCGACTTTATGCCCTACCTGGCTGATGACTAAAGACGATCGTCATCAGATTTTCTGATGACTGGTGCAGTGGCTGTTAATCACTGAAACGGTACGTGTGTGCCCGTGAAACCGGGGGTTGGTGAACTTCCTTCGTGGGCCGATCTCTTACTAGGCAGGTGATGTTGCATCACCGTCTGTCGAAATTTAATGCGAAAAGTTGTACAAAAATTTCTCTCTGTACAAGTATTGATGTAGCGTAGTGCTATTACTCTATGCTTGGGTCCGCGTGGGACAGGTGAGATGCCATGAAAGTTGCCCCCGTTCCGCCCAATGAACCCGACCGTTTGGCGAAGATCGCCGAATGGTGCGTACTGCATCAGCCGCAGAGCAGCGAACTGACTGCGCTGGTCGAGATGGCCCGCCGCTACTTTTGCATGCCGATCTGCCTGGTTTCGATCGTAGGGGAGTGTGAGCAATGGTTCATGGCCAAGGCCGGGCTGGCCGCTGATGCCACCCCCCGGGATGTTTCATTCTGTGCCCACACCATTCTCCAGGCACAGCCACTGGAAGTGCTGGACGCTGCCCTGGACCCGCGCTTTGCCGACAACCCTCTGGTCACGGGTGAGCCTGGCATTCGCTATTACTGCGGGGCCCCGCTGCTGGTAGACAGCCAGGTGGCCATCGGCAGCTTCTGCATCATCGATACTGCACCACGGCCCGCCCTGGATGAGGCGCAACGGTCGATGCTGACGTCCTTCAGCGAAATGGCCATGCACATCATCGCCGGCATGCGCCGCAACAATTTTCACGACCAGGCCACCGGCCTGTTCAACCGCCTGAAGCTCGAATGTGATGTGGTGGCGGGCCTGGACCGGGGTAAGTCGCTGACCCTGTTGGCGGTGGACATCATGGCCGCCGAGGCCCTCAGCGATCTCATCCGCGGCCTGGGTTACAACTTTGCCCACGACCTGACGCTGCAGGCCAAGGCGCGCATCGCCAGCCAGCTGGATAACGGCTTGTCGTTGTACAAGATCAGCCCGACCCGCTTCGGTGTGCTGCTGGAAGACGCCGCCGACGTACAGCCTTTGTGCGAGCGGATTGTCGACGCCCTGCAAGCGCCTGCGCAGTGCCACCAGATTCCGGTGTTGCTGGACGCCGGTATCGGCATTGCCCCCATCACCCAGCAAAGCGAAGACCGCGACGGCCTGGAATGGATGCGCCGGGCAGTCGCGGCAGCGGATACCGCGCGGCGCACGCCTGGCCGGCATGCGTGGTACGAGCCGGAAGTGGACGCTGCGCAACGCCGGGCGTTCCTGTTGCTGGCCTCGTTGTCCCAGGCCCTGCAGAGCGACGGTGAACTGAGCCTGCACCTGCAACCGCGGATTGAGCTGCCTTCGGGCCGATGCGGTTCTGCCGAAGCCTTGCTGCGCTGGCGCCACCCGCTACTGGGCGATGTCGCCCCGGCGGAGTTCATCCCTTTGGCTGAAAAAACGGCGCTCATGGCCAGCCTCAGCCTTTGGGTGATGCGCGCAGCCTTGCGGGTGCTGGCTTGTACCCGGGACCTGGATTTCAGTCTCAGCTTCAACGTCACCGCGCGCGATCTGGAAAGCGCAGGGTTCATGGATGCACTGCTGCACAACTTGCAGGCCCAGGCCATCGAGCCGCAGCGGGTACAGCTCGAATTCACCGAGAGTGTCTTGATTGAACAGCCCGAAGAAGTGCTGCAGCAACTGCTGCGTGCGCACCAGGCAGGCATCGCCATTGCCATCGATGACTTCGGCACGGGCTACAGCAACTGGGTTTACCTGACGCAAATCCCCGCCAGCATCGTCAAGCTCGACAGGTCGCTGGTGCACCGTGCCGCCTCGGGCACGCGTGAAGCATTGTTGGTGCAGTCGGTGGTAGGGCTGGCCAACGAACTCGGTTATCAAGTGGCCGCCGAAGGGATCGAAACCGCCGAACAGTTGGTCCAGGCCTGCGCCTGGGGCTGTGTTGAAGCGCAGGGCTATTTCATCGCCAGACCGATGCCTGCAGCCGTTTTCAAGGAGTGGTTTCACGACACTCAACAGAAAGTGTCTGTTGTCTGACTTCCCATCATGATGCATAACATCGCAGGTCTTATTGATGTTTAATCGCCACCTTAAAACTGCCTTGGCAGCGCAACAGGCCGAGCTCGTGCAACTGCGTCAGCGGCTGGCCGAACTCGAGCAGGGTGCCATGCTGCGCCTGGACGGGCAGAACCGTATCGCGGAGTGCACCGCGGGTTTGGCCCAGGCACTCGGCGCCGCGCCGGGCGATGTCGTGGGCATGCCCCTGCAACAGTGGCTGGCCGCGCCTGGGCTGGAAAGCCAGGCGTTGCTCGAGGCCTTGCTGCGTTCCACGGCGATGATCCAGTTTGGCCTGGACGGCAGGGTGCAAGCTGCCAACCCGATGTTTCTCGCCGCCATGGGCTACCGCCTGGAGCAACTGATCGGCCAGCACCATCGAATTTTCTGTGATGCCAAGGAAACCGCCAGTGCCGAGTACACGGCGTTCTGGCGCACGCTCAATGCTGGCCGGTACGTGACCGGGCGATTCCGGCGTATTGACAGCCAAGGGCGCGAGATCTGGCTGGAGGCCAGCTACAACCCGGTCCATGATGCCAGTGGCAAGTTGGTGAAAGTGGTCAAGTTCGCCACGGTGGTGACCGCCCAGGTCGAGCGTGAACAGGCGGTAAGGCAGGCGGCCAACATGGCGCTGGATATTTCCCGGCGCACGGACGCCAGTGCCAGCGATGGTGTCACGGTGATGCAGGGCATGCAGCAGGCCATGCAGAACGTGGCGAGCCAATTACACTGCGCCGGCGATACCATTGCTGCCCTGGGCCAGCAGTCGACGGTCATCAGTACGATCGTGCAGACCATTGGGGCCATTGCGTCGCAGACAAACCTGCTGGCCCTGAATGCCGCGATCGAAGCTGCGCGCGCCGGCGACCAGGGGCGGGGCTTCGCCGTGGTGGCCGATGAAGTGCGCAAGCTGGCGGGGCGCACCAGCACCGCCACGGCCGAGATCGATGCGGTGGTCGCGCACAATCATCTGCTGGCCAACCAGGCGGTCAGCGAGGTCGAGCGCAGCCGCCAGGAAGCGGCCAATGCGGTGGATTTCGTTACCCAGGCGAGTACGGCCATAGGCGGTATTCAGGTCGGTGCCAGGCAAGTGGTGGCGGCCGTTGGCCGGGTGAGCGAAGACCTGTAGCCAGGCAGCGGGCAACGCGCCGCCCAGGCTCGCATCACCCCAGCAAACTGCCCGGGCGCGGCTTCACGAAGGCTCCACCTCCAGAAACGCCGCCTCCAGTAGCTGCCGGGTATACGGATGTTGCGGTGCATGAAAGATTGCCTGCGCATCCCCCTGTTCAACCACCTGCCCATGCTTGATCACCATCAACTGATGGCTCAGTGCCCTAACCACCGCCAGGTCATGGCTGATGAACAGGTAAGTGAGGTTGTATTTTTGCTGCAGATTACGCAGCAACTCGACCACCTGGCGCTGCACCGTGCGGTCCAGCGCCGAGGTTGGCTCATCCAGCAGAATCAGCGCCGGCTTGAGCACCAGCGCCCGGGCGATGGCAATGCGCTGGCGCTGCCCACCCGAAAACTCATGCGGGTAGCGGTGCCGGGTGCCCGGGTCGAGCCCTACCTCCTCCAGCGCCGCAATGATGGCCGCCTCCCGCTCCTGGGCATTGCCGATACCGTGAATGCGCAAGCCCTCCCCAACGATGTCTGCCACGCACATGCGCGGGCTGAGGCTGCCGAAGGGGTCCTGGAACACCACCTGCATCTCGCGCCGTAACGGGCGCACAGCTTTCTGGTTCATCCCCTGCAGGTCTTGCCCGTGGAAGCGGATACCCCCCTGGCTGGCAATCAGCCGCAGGATCGCCAGGCCCAATGTCGACTTGCCCGACCCGGACTCCCCGACGATGCCCAGCGTTTGCCCCTGCGGCAAACTGAAGTTGACCCCGTTCACCGCCTTGACATGGTCGACAGTACGCCGCAGCAGGCCTTTCTTGATCGGGAACCAGACCTTGAGCTCATCGACTTGCAGCAGCGGCGCACCTACCGGGTTGTGCGCCGGCAGCCCGCTGGGCTCGGCATTGATCAGCATCTGCGTGTAGGGGTGTTGCGGCGCGCTGAACAGGGCCGCGCAGTCCGCCTGCTCGACAATCTGCCCGCGCTGCATCACGCACACGCGGTGGGCAATGCGCCGCACCAGGTTCAGGTCATGGCTGATCAGCAGCAGCGCCATGCCCAGGCGTGCCTGCAGTTCCTTGAGCAGGTCGAGAATTTTCAGCTGCACGGTCACATCCAGCGCCGTGGTCGGTTCGTCGGCAATCAGCAGTTCCGGCTCGTTGGCCAGGGCCATGGCGATCATCACCCGCTGGCGTTGCCCGCCGGACAGCTCGTGGGGCAGGGCCTTGAGGCGTTTGCGCGGCTCCGGGATGCCGACCATTTCCAGCAGCTCCAGGGTGCGCGCAGTGGCTTGCTTGCCGGTCAGGCCCTTGTGCAGCAGAAGGATTTCATTGATCTGCTTTTCGATGCAGTGCAGCGGGTTCAGCGACGTCATCGGCTCCTGGAAGATCATCGCAATGCGGTTGCCGCGAATGCGCTGCAGGGTTTTTTCGTTCTGCTGCAGCAAGTCCTTGCCTTCATGGCGGATGCTGCCGCGGGGGTGCTGGGCCAAGGGGTAGGGCAGCAGGCGCAGGATCGAGTGCGCAGTCACCGACTTGCCCGAGCCGCTTTCACCGACCAGTGCCAGCGTCTCGCCTTTGCGGATGTCGAAACTGATGCCATCGACCACCCGGTTGACTTGGTCGCCGGTTACAAACTCGACGACCAGGTCGCGCACTTCGATCAGGTTCTGTTCACTCATGTCACTTCCTCGGGTCGAAGGCGTCGCGGGCGGATTCGCCGATGAATACCAGCAGGCTCAGCATCAGCGCCAGCACCGCAAAGGCGCTGATGCCCAGCCAGGGTGCCTGCAGGTTGGACTTGCCCTGGGCCACCAGCTCGCCCAGCGAGGGCGAACCGGCGGGCAGGCCGAAGCCGAGGAAGTCCAGGGCCGTGAGGGTACCGATGGCGCCGGTGAGAATGAACGGCATGAAGGTCATGGTCGAGATCATGGCGTTGGGCAGGATGTGCCGGTACATGATTGCGCCGTTGCGCATGCCCAGGGCTCGGGCGGCACGCACGTACTCCAGGTTGCGGCCGCGCAGGAACTCGGCGCGCACCACGTCGACCAGGCTCATCCAGGAAAACAGCAGCATGATGCCCAGCAGCCACCAGAAGTTCGGCTGCACGAAACTGGCAAGAATGATCAGCAGGTACAGCACCGGCAGCCCCGACCAGATTTCCAGAAAGCGTTGCCCGGCCAGGTCGACCCAACCGCCATAAAACCCCTGCAAGGCACCCGCGAGGACGCCGATGATGGAGCTGGCCACGGTCAGGGTCAGGGCGAACAGCACCGATATGCGGAAGCCGTAGATCACCCGCGCCAGCACGTCGCGGCCTTGGTCGTCGGTGCCTAGCCAGTTGTCCGCCGAGGGCGGTGCCGGGGCCGGAACACGCAGGTCGTAGTTGATGCTCTGGTAGCTGAACGGGATCGGCGCCCACAGCACGAAGCTGTCTTTCTTGGCCAGCAGCTCGCGGATGTAGGGGCTCTTGTAGTTGGCTTCCAGCGGGAACTCGCCGCCGAACGTGGTTTCCGGGTAGCGCTTGAAGGCGGGGAAGTACCACTGGTTGTCGTAGCGCACGGCAATCGGTTTGTCGTTGGCGATCAGTTCGGCACCCAGGCTGAGGCCGAACAGGATCAGGAACAACCACAGCGACCACCAGCCACGGCGGTTGGCCTTGAAGCGCTCGAAGCGCCGTCGGTTGAGGGGGGACAAGGCCATTTCAGTGCTCCCGGCTGGCAAAGTCGATGCGTGGATCGACCAGGGTGTAGGTCAGGTCGCCGATCAGTTTCACCACCAGCCCCAGCAGGGTGAAGATGAACAGGGTGCCGAAGACCACCGGGTAGTCGCGGTTGATGGCCGCCTCGAAGCTCATCAGGCCCAGGCCGTCGAGGCTGAAGATCACCTCGATCAGCAGGGAGCCGGTGAAGAAGATACCGATGAACGCCGAAGGGAAGCCGGCAATCACCAGCAGCATGGCGTTGCGGAACACATGGCCATACAGCACCCGCGGCCGGCTCAGGCCTTTGGCCTTGGCGGTCACCACGTATTGTTTGTTGATTTCGTCGAGGAAGCTGTTCTTGGTCAGCAGGGTCATGGTTGCGAAGTTGCCGATGACCAGCGCGGTGATTGGCAGCACCAGGTGCCAGAAGTAGTCCAGCACCTTGCCGGTGGTGCTCAGCTCGTCGAAGTTGTTGGAGGTGAGGCCGCGCAGCGGGAACCAGTCGAAGTAGCTGCCGCCGGCGAACAGCACGATCAGCAGGATGGCGAACAGGAAGGCGGGGATCGCATAGCCGACGATGATCGCCGAACTGGTCCACACGTCGAAGTGGCTGCCATGGCGTACCGCCTTGGCGATGCCCAGCGGGATCGACACCAGGTACATGATCAGGGTGCTCCACAGCCCCAGCGAGATCGACACCGGCATCTTTTCGATGATCAGGTCGATGACCTTGGCATCGCGGAAGAAGCTGTCGCCGAAATCCAGTCGGGCGTAGTTCTTGATCATGATCCACAGGCGTTCGGGCGGCGATTTGTCGAACCCGTACATGCGCTCGATTTCGGCGATCAGCGCCGGGTCCAGGCCTTGGGCGCCACGGTAGTTGGAGCCGGCCACGGACACCTCGGCACCGCCACCGGCAATGCGGCTGGTGGCGCCCTCGAAGCCTTCGAGCTTGGCGATCATCTGCTCGACCGGGCCACCGGGGGCAGCCTGGACGATGATGAAGTTGATGATGAGGATGCCGAACAGGGTCGGGATGATCAGCAGCAGGCGGCGCAGGATGTAGGCCAGCATCTCAGTTGGCCTCGTCCGCAGGGGCTGCGCTGACGGCCGGGCTTACCTCGGGCTTGATCCACCAGGTGTCGATGCCGATGTCGTACTTGGGCGACACTTTCGGGTGCCCGATGTGGTTCCAGTAGGCGACCCGCCAGGTCTTGATGTGCCAGTTGGGGATCACGTAATAGCCCCACAGCAATACCCGGTCGAGGGCGCGGCAATGGTCGATCAGGCTTTGGCGCGAGTCGGCATTGATCAGCTGGTCGACCAGCTGGTCGATGGCCGGGTCGCGCAGGCCGATGAAGTTGCGGCTGCCGGGGTTGTCGGCGGCGGCACTGGACCAGAATTCGCGCTGCTCGTTGCCGGGCGAGTTGGACTGCGGATAGCCGCCGACGATCATGTCGAAATCGCGTGAGCGCAGGCGGGTGATATACTGTGAGACATCGACCCGGCGGATGTTCAGCTCGATACCCAGGTCAGCCAGGTTGCGCTTGAACGGCAGCAGGATGCGTTCGAACTCGGTCTGCGCCAGCAGGAACTCGATGCTTACCGGTTTGCCCTGGGCATCGACCATCTTGTCGTCGACGATTTTCCAGCCGGCCTCCTGCAGCAGCTTGTAGGCCTGGCGCTGCTGCTCGCGGATCATGCCGCTGCCGTCGCTGACCGGGTTGTGGAAGGCCTCGGTGAACACCTGGTCGGGTACTTTGCCGCGCAGCGGCTCGAGGATCTTCAGTTCGCTGGCGCTGGGCAAGCCACGGGCGGCCATTTCCGAGTTTTCGAAGTAACTGCCGGTACGGGTGTAGGCACCGTTGAACAGTTGCTTGTTGGTCCATTCATAGTCCAGCAGCAGGCTCAAGGCGTGGCGTACGCGCACATCCTGGAATACCGGCCGGCGGATGTTGAAAATGAAGCCCTGCATGCCAGTGGGGTTGCCGTTGGGCAGCTCTTCCTTGATCAGCCGGCCTTCGCGCACGGCGGGCACGTCGTAGGCGGTGGCCCAGTTTTTCGCGCTGACTTCCAGGCCATAGTCGAACGCCCCGGCCTTGAGCGCTTGCAGGGCTACGGTAGTGTCACGGTAGGCGTCGAAGGTCATGACATCGAAGTTGTAGAACCCACGGTTGATCGGCAGGTCCTTGGCCCAGTAGTCCTTGACCCGCTCGTAGCGTACTGAGCGCCCGGCCTTGACCTCGGCCACCTTGTACGGGCCGCTGCCCAGTGGAATTTCCAGGTTGCCGCGGTTGAAGTCGCGGTTTTCGTACCAGTGCTTGGGCAGCACCGGCAACTGGCCGAGGATCAGCGGCAGCTCACGGTTGTTCCGGTGCTTGAACTTGAACAGCACTTTCAACGGGTCTTCGGCGACCACCTCGGCGACGTCGGCATAGTACTGACGATACAGCGGCGCACCATCCTTGATCAGGGCGTTGAAGGTAAACACCACGTCATCGGCACGCATGGGGTGGCCATCGTGGAAACGTGCTTCGGGGCGCAGGTAGAAGCGCACCCAGCTGTTGTCCGGGGCTTTCTCGATCTTGCCGGCGACCAGGCCATATTCGGTGAAGGGTTCGTCCTGGCTCTGGCGCATCAGGGTGTCGTAGATGATGCTGATGTTTTCGGCCGGCACGCCCTTGTTGATGAACGGGTTGAGGCTGTCGAACCCGCCGAAACTGGACTGGCGGAAGGTGCCACCCTTGGGCGCCTCGGGGTTCACGTAGTCGAAGTGCTTGAAGTCGGCAGGGTATTTGGGCGGCTCGTCGTACAGGGTGAGGGCATGTTGCGGTGCGGCCAGGGCGGGAAGGCTCAGGCAGGCGAGCAACAAGCTGCCAGCCAGCCGGCGCAAGCGGTGCGTTGGCATCATTGGGCTTTCTCCGAAGTCTTTATCCACCAGCTGTTCAGCCCAAGGGTATAGGGCGGTGTGGTGACGAAGGCGAACCGGTTGCGGTAGGCCAGGCGATGGTTGTCCAGGTACCAGTTGGGGATCATGTAGTACTGCCATGAGAGGACGCGGTCCAGGGCGCGGGCGGCAGCCACCTGGTCGTCGCGGGTGCGTGCGGCCAACAGGGTGTCGAGCAGGTGGTCGACCACCGGGTCCTTGACCCCTGCATAGTTCTTGCTGCCCTTGGTGCCAGCCTGGCTCGAATGGAAGTACAACCACTGCTCCAGGCCGGGGCTCAGGGTCTGATTGAGGGTCATCAGAATCATGTCGAAATCGAACTGGTCCAGGCGTTGTTTGTACTGGGCACGGTCCACGGTGCGCAAGCGCGCATCGATACCGATGCTGGACAGATTTTCGACATAAGGTTGCAGGATGCGTTCAAGGTTGGGGTTTACCAGCAACAGCTCCATGCGCAACTGCTGGCCTTTGCTGTCGACCAGGCGCTGGCCGTTCAGCTTCCACCCCGCCTCGGCGAGCAGGGCCAGTGCCTGGCGCAAGGTTTCGCGGCTGACGCCACGGCCGGCGGTGTGGCTGACCTGGTACGGTTCGCTGAACAGTTTGGCGGGTAACTGGTCACGGAATGGGGCCAGCAGCAGCCATTCCTTGCCGGTGGGCACACCACTGGCGGCGAACTCACTGTTGGGGTAGTAGCTGGTCGAGCGCCGGTAGGCGTTGCTGAACAGGGCGCGGTTGGTCCACTCGAAGTCGAGCATCAGCCCCAGTGCCTGGCGTACCCGCGGGTCGCTGAAGGTCGCCCGGCGGCTGTTCATGAACAGGCCCTGGGTTTGCGTGGGGATGCGGTGCGGGATCTGCGTCTTGATCACCTCGCCACGGCGCACGGCCGGGAAGTTGTAGCCGTTGGCCCAGTTTTTCGCCTGGTGTTCGATATAGATGTCGAATTCACCGGCCTTGAACGCTTCGAAGGCCACGGTGGCATCACGGTAGAATTCGTACTCCACGCGATCGAAGTTGTACTTGCCTCGGTTGACGGCCAGGTCCTTGCCCCAGTAACGCTTGACGCGCTCGAACACCAGCCGGCGCCCCGGCTGCACCTCGGTGATGCGGTACGGGCCACTGCCCAATGGCGGCTCGAAGGTAGTGGCCTTGAAGTCACGGTGCTGCCAGTAGTGCTTGGGCAGCACTGGCATCTCGCCCAGGCGCAGGATGAGCAGTGGGTTGCCAGCGCGCTTGAACACGAAGCGGATGCGCAGCGGGCCGAGGATGTCGACCCGCTGCACCTCCTGCAGGTTGGTGCGGTAGATCGGGTGGCCGTCCTTGAGCAACGTGCGGTAGGAGAAGGCCACGTCTGCCGAGGTGATCGGCTTGCCGTCATGCCAGCGGGCTTCCGGGCGCAGGTTGAACACCACCCAGCTACGGTCCTCGCTGTATTCCACCGAGCGGGCAATCAGGCCGTAGCTGGAGGTGGGCTCGTCGCCGGACGGGTCGTATTGGCCGGTACCGACCATCAGCGGCTCGTTGAGCTCGCTGATGCCGTACTGCTGGAAGTTGGGCGTGGTAACCGGGCTCGACCCCTTGAAGGTATAGGGGTTGAGGGTGTCGAAGGTGCCAAAGGCCATCGCCCGCAACGTGCCGCCTTTGGGCGCTTGCGGGTTGACCCAGTCGAAGTGGGTGAACGTGGCTGGGTACTTGAGCGTGCCGAACTGCGCGTATCCGTGGCTTTCGCTCACCATCGCGACTGCGGGAAAGCTCAAGGCCAGGCTGATTGACAGCAGGAGGGGACGTATCAAGTCGGCATCCGATCCAGAGGCGTTGGGCTTTTGTCGGCGTACAGTAACAGCTTGGGGGGGTGGGAAAAAGAGAGCGGTAAGCTTCAAGCTTCAAGCTTCAAGAAAAAGCGGCGGTGTACGCGAATTGCTTTTTTCTTGCAGCTTGCAGCTTGCGACTTTCAATGCCCGACGTAGACGGTCAGGGTCTGCCCGGGCTTGAGGGCATGACCGCTGCGCGGGTTCCAGCGCTTGAGGTGCTTCATTTCCACGTTGAAGCGCTTGGCCACCAGGTACAGCGAGTCACCCTTGCGCACCTTGTACTGGGTAGAGCGCTGCGCCGACGCCGCTACGCGATTGCCGGCGGCGCTCGGGGCGTTGCCACCGCGCAGGGCCAGGACCTGGCCAGCGCGCAGGTTGTTGCCGGACAGGCGGTTCCAGCGCTTGATGTCCTTGATCGATACGCGGTTGGCCTTGGCGATGGCACCGAGGTTGTCACCCCGCTTGACCCGGTAGCTACGCGTGGCCATCGGTGCCTTGGCTTCGGCCACGGCGCGGGCGAATGCGGCTTTTGGCGGTTGCAGGCTGACCAGTTGCTCGGGGTTGAGGTTGGACAGGCTGGCACTGAGCAGCTGTGCTTTGGCGGTTGGCACCAGCAGCTGTTTCGGGCCATCGACGGTCATGCGTTTCTTGAAAGCCGGGTTGAGCTGGATCAGCTCGTCCTCGTCGATGTTGGCGAAGGCGGCAACCCGGGTCAGGTCCAAGCGTTCGTTGATCGCCACTGCTTCGAAGTACGGTTCGTTGGCGATCGGGGTGAGATTGACGCCATAGGCTTCAGGCGTGGACACCACCTGCGACAGCGCCAGCAACTTGGGTACGTAGTCACGGGTTTCCTGCGGCAGTGGCAGGTTCCAGTAGTCGGTCGGCAGGCCAAGCTTCTCGTTGCGCTCGATGGCGCGGCTGACCGTGCCTTCGCCGGCGTTGTAGGCGGCCAGGGCCAGCAGCCAGTCGCCGTTGAACATGTCATGCAGGCGGGTCAGGTAGTCCAGCGCAGCATTGGTCGAGGCCGTAATGTCGCGGCGGCCGTCATAGAAATTGGTCTGGCGCAGGTTGAAGTGGCGACCGGTTGCCGGCATGAACTGCCACATGCCTGCGGCGCTGGCCCGCGAATACGCCATCGGGTTGTAGGCGCTTTCGATGGCTGGCAGCAGCGCCAGCTCCAGGGGCATGTCACGCTCCTCGAGGCGCTCGACGATGTAGTGCAGGTACAGGCTGCCGCGCTCGCCAGCGCTTTCGATGAAGGTGGGGTTGCTGGCGAACCACAAACGCTGTTGCTCGATGCGCGGGTTGACGTCGATGCTGTCCTGCAGGGCAAAGCCCTGGCGCATTCGCTCCCACACGTCCTGTGGCGCCTGCTCGGCCGGCTTGACCAGCAGCGGCGCGGGTTTGTGCTTGATCCGCGCCTGGTAGTTGTGCGCGCGAACGCTATCGGATTCGTCGAGCTGACGGGTGCTCTGGCAACCCACCAGAGTGGCGGCCAGAGCCAGCGCACTGATTTGGGCCAGGCGCGTCAGGGCGACTGAATGAGAGGTTCTGCGGCTACGGGAAGACATCGGCTGAGACAGGTATCCGGGCAAAAAATTTCGGCGATTCTAGAAACCGCTCCGGGCCGGGTCAACCGTTGAAGACAGATTGCGATATATCTTGCGGTTATCAGAAGGTGTCTTTCCAAGACCTCAAGGCAGCAAAAACAGCGACATGCGTAGCGTTGGAATGTCCCTTCCATTCGTCTGCTTTTTGTTTAACTAATGTTTCAGAGGTGCGCAAAAAAGGGTTGGTCAGGCGCTCCAGGCCAATTGTTGTCGGCAATGTGATGCGCTGGTCGGCGCGCAACCGGGTCACCTCGTCGAAGCGCTGCTGCACATGCCGGTTGTCGGGCTCGACGGCCCTGGCGAAGCGCAGGTTGGCAAGCGTGTATTCGTGGGCGCAGTACACCTGGGTGTGCGCGGGCAGGGCAGCCAGGCGGGCCAGGGCGGGTTGCATCTGCTCGGGCGTGCCCTCGAACATGCGCCCGCAACCGGCCGCGAACAGGGTATCGCCGCTGAACAGGAGCGGGGTTGCCGGCTGGTCACTGAAGAAAGCGATATGGCCCAGGGTGTGGCCGGGCACCGCCAGCACTTGGAATACCACGCCCAGCACTTCCACCTCGGCGCCCTCGTCCAGCGCCAGGTCACGGCAGGGAATCTGCTCGTTGGCCGGGCCACAGACCCGCGCGCCGGTCAGTTGCTTGAGCCGTGCCACGCCGCCGACGTGGTCGTTGTGGTGGTGGGTAATGAGGATGTCGCTCAACGCCCAGCCGGGGTTGGCGGCCAGCCAACGCTCCACCGGGCCGGCGTCGCCGGGGTCGACCACCGCACAACGGCGTTTGGCAGTATCCTGTAACAACCAGATGTAGTTGTCGGAGAAAGCGGGAAGAGCATCGATCTGTATCATGGTGCGGATCCGATTCACCTAGCGTGGCACATGAAGGCATCTTAGCCGCGATGGCGCGGCGGGAGAACCTTCGAGGGAGAGCGCAATGACCGACCAAGCCTTTGCCCAGGCCGATCCGGACTGGGTCGAGCTGATCAGCCTGGCCCGTGAGTGGTTCAATGGCCCACTCGGCCAACTGATGCTCAAGGAAGAAGACCAACTGCTGGAGGAAGAGCTGGGGCGCTTTTTTGGCGGTTACCTGGTGCATTACGGGCCCTGCGCCGAAGCACCGCCCCAGGCACCCCAGGTGCAGCGCAATGTGCGCCTTGGTGCGCCGTTGCCTGGGGTTGAAATTGTCTGCGAGGAACAGGCCTGGCCGCTGAGCGAGCATGCTGCCGACGTGGTGGTGCTGCAGCATGGCCTGGACTTCTGCCTGTCCCCGCATGGCCTGCTGCGCGAGGCAGCCAGTGCCGTGCGCCCGGGTGGGCACTTGCTGATCGTGGGCATCAACCCGTGGAGCAGTTGGGGCATGCGCCATTTCTTCAGCCATGGCGCCTTGCGCAAGGCGCGCTGCATCTCGCCGTCGCGGGTTGGCGACTGGCTCAACCTGCTGGGCTTCGCGCTGGAGAAACGCCGCTTCGGGTGCTATCGTCCGCCGCTTGCCTCACCGGCCTGGCAGCAGCGCCTGCAAGGCTGGGAGCGGCTGGCCGGCGGCTGGCAAGGTGCCGGTGGTGGGGTCTACCTGCTGGTGGCGCGCAAGATGGTGGTAGGGCTGCGGCCCCTGCGTCAGCAGCGTCGCGAGCCCATGGGCAAGCTGCTGCCGCTGCCGCTGGCCAAGGTCAACCGCACGGCAGCCAACCCTGAAACTGACAAGCACTGAATTCAAGAGTGGTACATGAGCGATAGCGTCGAAATGTTTACCGATGGTGCCTGCAAGGGCAACCCTGGCCCGGGTGGCTGGGGGGTGCTGATGATCTACAAGGGCGTCGAGAAGGAACTGTGGGGCGGCGAACGTGAAACTACCAACAACCGCATGGAGCTGATGGCGGCGATCCAGGGGCTGATGTCGCTCAAGCGTGAATGCGAAGTCGTGCTGACCACCGACTCGCAATATGTGATGAAGGGCATCAACGAGTGGATGGTCAACTGGAAGAAGCGCGGCTGGAAAACCGCGGCCAAGGAGCCGGTAAAAAACGCCGACCTGTGGCAACTGCTCGATGAGCAGGTCAACCGCCACAAGGTCACCTGGAAGTGGGTACGCGGGCACATCGGCCACCCCGGCAACGAACGGGCCGACCAGTTGGCCAACCGTGGGGTCGATGAGGTGCGCGCCCAGCGTTGAGCTGGGGTACAATCGCCGCTTTGTAACTGATGCAAGTTGGAGCACCCGGCGTGGAGCAGCAGCAAGATAAACGGTACGTGATTCTCGATACCGAGACCACGGGTATGCCGGTTGGCGAAGGTCACCGGATCATCGAAATCGGCTGTGTCGAGGTGATCGGCCGGCGGCTGACCGGGCGGCATTTCCATGTCTACCTGCAGCCGGACCGCGAAAGTGACGAGGGGGCGATCAACGTCCACGGCATCACCGACGCGTTTCTGGTCGGCAAGCCGCGCTTCGCCGATGTGGCCGATGAGTTCTTCGAGTTCATCCAGGGCGCCACGCTGGTCATCCACAACGCGGCGTTCGACGTAGGCTTCATCAACAACGAATTCGCCTTGCTGGGCCAGCAGCATCGCGCGGACGTGTCGCAGTACTGCACCGTTCTCGACACCTTGCTGCTGGCGCGTTCGCGCCACCCGGGGCAGCGCAACAGCCTCGATGCGCTGTGCAAACGCTACGATATCGACAACTCGGGCCGTGAGCTGCACGGCGCACTGCTCGACTCGGAACTGCTGGCCGACGTCTACCTGGCGATGACCGGTGGCCAGACCAGCCTGTCGCTGGCCGGTCATGGGGCGGATGCCGAGGGTGACGGGGAGGTTGGCGGCGGCAGCGAAATCCGCCGGATCACCGGGCGAGCGCCGGGGCGCGTGATCATGGCCAATGCCCAAGAGCTAGAAGCGCATGCCGAGCGGTTGGCAGCCATAGCCAAATCGGCAGGCGGGCCTTCGATGTGGCAGGTGCTGACCGAGTCAGCTGCCGGCTGATTGTGGCTATCTGTCTTGCTGCTGCCGGTCATCCATCACCGGCCATGCGCCACGGCTTGCTTCACGGAATGCGAATGAGCTCGACACCGCTGCGGGCCAGCTCGAAGCGGTTTTCACCCAGGTAATTGACCTTGTCGCCGATGGCCAGGCGGTAGGTTGTGATGGGGGCGCCCAGTGTGCTGCCGTCAAGTTGCAGGGTCGACTCCTGGAACTCGTGCACGGGGTAGATGCGGCCTTCGGCGTCACGGGCGTGGAATTGGCCGACCATTACTGCTGCCATTTGGGTGGAAACCTCTGAAATACGTAGGAAATGTCTGTAGTCATAGACCGTGCAGGAGGGCTGGAAGTTTTCGCGTCGATGAAAAAAAACCAAAGCGGCGAGAAACGGTCATCTATAACTACAACGTCCTTTAACCCGTATAGGTAGGAAATTGCCATGAGCCAGGTGTATTCGGTTGCGGTTGTTGTCGGTAGCTTGCGCAAGGAGTCCTACAACCGTAAGGTCGCCCGCGCGCTTGCGGAGCTGGCGTCGTCCAGTCTTGCCCTGAAAATCGTCGAAATTGGCGATCTGCCGCTGTACAACGAGGATGTCGAGGCCGAAGGCGCTCCTCAGTCCTGGACACGGTTTCGCGAGGAGATCCGCCGTAGCGATGCCGTGCTGTTCGTCACCCCTGAATACAACCGCTCGGTCCCCGGCTGCCTGAAGAACGCCATTGACGTTGGCTCGCGGCCTTACGGGCACAGTGCCTGGAGCGGCAAGCCCACTGCGGTGGTGAGCGTTTCGCCAGGGGCTATCGGCGGCTTTGGTGCCAACCATGCCGTGCGCCAGGCGCTGGTATTTCTGGACATGCCGTGCATGCAGATGCCCGAAGCCTACATTGGCGGTGCCGCCAACCTGTTCGACGAGTCGGGCAAGCTCAACGACAAGACCCGGCCATTCCTGCAGGCCTTCATCGACAAGTTTGCTTCATGGGTGAAGCTGAACCGGTCGGTCTGAACCGCCAACCCACTCGTGGGATGCCCCTTGCCGCAGTGGCCTGGCCCGCTGCTGCAAGGGGCGCCATGCGTTAGCGGAAGCTGTAGGAAACCCCGGCGTATACGCTAAAGCCCTCGCCCGGGGTGGAGCGCGCATTGTCATTACCGGCATCGTTGTAGGCGGGCGTCACCGTCGCTGCATAACGCTGGTTGGTGAGGTTGCGCAGGTCCAGCCAGGTTTGCCAGTCCTGGCGGGGTGAATCCCAACCGATACGCGCGCCGAGCAGGGCATATTCATCAGCGTGGTAGCTGTTGGCGTAGTCCACCTGAACCTTGGATGCCAGCTGGGTAATCACCCCGGCATGGAAACCGTTCGGCCAGTCGTAGCGCAGCTCGGCCTGGTAATAGTGCATGGGGATGCCAGGCAGGCGATTGTCACCGAACGCCTCGTCATCGCGGTAGTGGAAATCACTGAATGTATAGGCCTGGCGCAGGCTCAACTTGCCCGTGCCTGCGCGTTCCCACAAGGTGCTGACGAGGCCGGCTTCCACACCTTGGTGCACTGTGGCGCTGGCATTGAACTCGGAGGTGAAGTTCGGCACCACTTCCACGGCGAGCAGTTCGTGGCGCACCTGTGCGTAGTACCAGGCCAGGTCCCAGCGGCCGATGGCCGAATCGCCACGTGCGCCCACTTCCAGGGTGGTTGCAGTCTGGTTCTGCATTTTGATCGGCTGGATCTGTTTGCCGCCAGTACTCGGTGCGCTCCAGATCAGCGACCAGGGGTGTGGCGGCTCGACCGAACGGCTGAGGTTACCATACACCTGCAGGTCCGGCCGAAGGTCGTAGCGCAGCCCACACGGGGGGCGTAATCCCAGTCATGCATGCTCACTTTGCCGCCCTCGGCAGGGTAGGTGACGTCGCTTTCACGCCGGGTGTAAATCATGGCCAGGCCGGTGGTCAGCCACAGGTTGGGCACCAGTTCCAGGTCATTGCCGGCATGCAGCACGGTATCGGAGCCCTGGTAGGTGAAGTCCCGCGTCCTTGCACCGAACACGTCGCCAGTGCGGGCGAACTGCGAGGCGCCGCTGTTTGGCAGGTGTTTGGTGGTGCGCCAGCCGAGGGTGGTCTTGCTCTCGTGGCCGTACAGGCTGTCGCGGCGCGAATAGTTGAGCGTGCCGCTGACGTCGGTATAGGCCACCTTCAGGCGCATCGGCCCTTCGCGCAGGTCCATGGGGTAGTCGTGGTAGACCAGGCCGGCTTCCACCCGCGCGTCATCGTCGAGGTAGAAGGTAGTCTTGTTGCCTACCCAGGTGCTGCCAGGTTGCGGGCGGCTATCGTCACGGGCCAGGTAGGCCGGGTTGGCCGCCCGAGGGTGGTGTTTGATCTGGTCCTTGGTCAGGCGCCCGGCCAGTTCGTTCTCGGTTTCCCGGTAGCGCAGGTAGAAGCGCGTTTCGAGGTTGGGGTTGAAGCGGTAGCCGACATTGGCAGCCACGCCCTTGGCACTGCCGCTGCTGTGAGCCTGGTAACCGTCGTATTCGGCATCGGTCAACGCGACGTAGTAGTCGAGGTCGCCCAGCACCTGGCCCGAGCTGATATGCCGATGCTGGTAGCCGCGGCTGCCCACCTCGTAGCGCACCTGCAGCGGTGCAGCGTCATAGCCGGTGTGGGTGACGTAGTTGATCGCGCCACCCAGTGCCAGCGCGCCCTGATCGAAGCCGTTGGCGCCGCGCAACACTTCCGCGCGGCTTAGCCACAAGGGTTCGAACAGCTCGTAGGGGGTGCCCCCCGGGCCGGTCAATGGCAGCCCGTCGAACATCGTGTAGATGCCAGAGCCATGTGCCCCCGGGGCACGATTGAGGCCTGAGCCGCGGATCGACAACTTGATCCCGTCGTTGCCTGCCGATTGTGCGAACACACCGGGCTGGTAGGCCAGCACGTCCTGGTTGCTGGCCACCCGGCCTTGGCCGACGCGTTGCATGTCCACCAGGTTGCTGGCGCCCGGTATTTCGCGCAGGCGCTGGGTGGCGGCCGTCAGTTCGGTCTGCTCCTCGTCGGTGATCAGCACCTGGTCGAGCTCGACCGAGGGTGCCGCCACGACGGGCTGGGTGGCGCCCATGGCAGCCAGCAGGCCCAGGCAGGATGACAGGGGCATAACGCGACGCATTGTACGACTCCAGGCGAAAAGCGAATGGACAACGGCGTTGAGACGAGCGAAATGCCGCCGGGAGCACGAAGAAAAGCACTCATTTTCCCGCTGCTTTCGTCAGACGCTTTTGTACGAAAGTTCTTTACAAGCGGCGGCGATGGAGGCTGCCGCCCGGGCTTCGTAAGGTGAACGCAGATCGGCAAGCGTGCCGTGCTCACTCACCCGTGGAGTTCAAACATGACCGACAACGCTCGACATTCGCAGCACCCTCTGGCGGACGCCCCGGTGCGCCTGACACCACGTGAACAGCAGGTGCTGCTGTGGTGCGCCTATGGCAAGAGTTCCTGGGAAATCGGGCAGATCCTGGCGTGCAAGGAGTCGACCGTGAATTTCCACGTGTCCAACATCCTGCGCAAATTCGATGTGCCCACCCGGGTAGCTGCAGTGATCAAGGCTATTCGTTACGGCATGCTGGCCGAGCAATGAGGAGGTGACGCATGAGTACCGATCGCCTACCACGCATTGCCGATAGCCACGACCCGTTCTGGCCGCGGGTGGACTTGGGCAGGTTGCATGAACGGCTGAAGCTGCAGCAGCCAGTCAGTGATGCGGCGCTGGAGGTGGCCGCGCGCTGTGCCGTGATTGCCGCGGCAAGCGAGTTCGCCCGCTGGCGAGCGGCACTGCGTGAGCGGGGCTACCAACGCCTCGAGGACGTGGCCGGGCATGACCATGGGCGCGCCTTGCACGTGTGTTACACCCGTTTTGTCGAAGCCGCGATCCTGCATACCTTGGGTTCCGCGCCTTGCCTTGCAGGACCGCGACGAGGGCTGAAACATGCCTGAACAATGGTTCTGCGACCACTTGGGTTCAATCCTGGCGCAGATGCTGGGGGTGGATGGCAATGTGTTGTTCGCCGCGTTGCTGGGGGCGTTGCTGGTCAGTGCCGCACGCGACCGGTTGATCACCAACACCGCCAAGCGGCTGACACTGGCCAAGAAACTCTTGCTGGTGTTCGTCACCGTAGGCGTGGGCCATTTGTTCGAGCCGCTGATTTCGGAGTCGGTGCCCTTGCTGTCACGTGGCATGGCCGGTTTTGTGGCAGCGGTAATCGTCATTCCGGTCAGCCTGAAGGTCATGGTGCTGGTCGACACCCTCGACCCGCGTGAACTGATCCAGCGCTGGCGTAAGCGGGGTTAACCCGCCAGCTCGCTCAACCGCTGTTCCAGTTGCCGGATTCGCTGCTTGTCTTCGATGAACAGCAAGATGGCTTGGCGGTCGCTGGGGGACAAGGTGCGCAGGCGCTCGAGCACATCGGCTTCCCAACCCGTCAGGCCCCGGCTTGCCGGGGCCTGCTCGCCATGGCCGAGCAGAAGCCAGTCCAGCGAGCAGGCATGTTGCCTGGCGATCTCGATGCAAAGGGAATAGGGAATGCTATCGCGCACCTTCCAGCTGCTGAGCGTCTGCGGGCTCACCGACAGTGCGCGCGAAAGATCGGCGTCGGACTGCGCGCCAGTTAGAAGCTTGAGCCGCGTGAGCACCGCAGCCAGTACGTGAGTACTCATAACAAATATCCATGACTGGTTTAATGATATTCCATGGGCTTAAACTACTCGTTATGAATACAGCCCTGCGTTTTAAGGAGCATTTCTGCAATGAGAAACACCAAACTGAAGAATAGTCCCGATTTTGTGGCCAATACTGACACACTCCGGCGAGCATTCTCACTGAAGTTGCACCTGAACAGTGCTTGCAGGTACTTGCCGTGAGTACTTACAAGCTTGTCTGCCCGCACTGCCACAGCAGGATGCGCATCCGCACCAGTGAAGGTCGCCATATTTTCCTGCGCATTGCTTATTTGCAATGCACAACCGAGGCCTGTGGCTGGTCGGTACGTGCCGAATTCGAAATGACCCATGAACTGTCGCCCAGCGGCATGCCCAACCCGGAAGTCTACCTGCCTTCAGCCAATGGTGATTTGCGCAAGGCGGCCCTGCCGGGCGCAGGGCTGGGTAGCCGTGGTGAATGAGCTGGCATGCTCAGCGACCTAAAACACGCACATAAAAAAACACCCCGCATCAGCGGGGTGTTTTCATTGCCAGGGCAATCAGCCGATCAGTTGCAGGCCGGCTTGCTGGACCATTTCCAGCAGGGGTTGCGGGTACACACCCAGTACGAAAGCAAGAATGGCGATGGCCAGCAGCATGACGCCACCGGTGCGCTGCTCCCACTTCAGCGGTGCGTCGTGGCGACGCAGGTTCGGCTCGACCAGGTACAGGGTGACCATGACACGCAGGTAGTAGTACACGCCGATGGCGCTGCCGATCACCAGGGCACCAACCAGCCACCACAGGTGCGACTCGACACCGGTGGCGATGATGTAGAACTTGCCGATGAAACCGGCGGTCAGCGGGATGCCCGCCAGCGACAGCATCATCACGGTCAGCACTGCAGTCAGGTACGGGCGGCGCCAGAACAGGCCGCGGTATTCGTACAGGGCATCGGCGTCACGGCCGCCATAGGGCGAGGACATCAGGGTGATGACCCCGAAGGCGCCCAGGCTGGTGATCACGTAGGTGACCAGGTACACGCCCATGGCTTCCAGGGCCAGGCCCTTGCTGGCGATCAGGGCGATGAGCAGGTAACCGAAGTGGGCGATGGACGAGTAACCGAGCAGGCGCTTGAGGTTGCTCTGGGTCAGCGCCAGCAGGTTACCGACCAGGATGGAGGCAACGGCGATGACCGCCAGTACGGTGCTCAGCACGCCGCTGCTGGCAGCAGGGGAGAGCATGAACAGGCGCACGACCACGGCGAACACCGCGACCTTGCTGGCGGTTGCCAGGAATGCGGCAACCGGCGCCGGGGCGCCTTCGTACACGTCCGGGGTCCACAGGTGGAAAGGTACCAGCGACAGCTTGAAGGCCAGGCCGACCAGCATCATGCCCAGGCCCAGTTGGGCCACCAGGCTTGGCATGCTGGTAGCCGCCAGGGCCTTGCCGATCTGGTCGAAGCTCAGGCTGCCGGCGTCGGCGTACAGCAAGGCCATGCCGAACAGCAGGAACGCTGAACCGGCGGCCGACAGCACCATGTACTTGATACCGGCTTCCAGCGAGCGCTTGTTGAAGAACGCATAGGCCACCAGGCCGTAGACCGGCACCGACAGCAGCTCCAGGCCGATGAACAGCCCCGCCAGGTGGTTGGCGCTGACCAGCACCAGGCCACCGAGTGCCGACATCAGCAGCAGCAGGTAGAGCTCTTCACGGTTGCCCGGGAAGCCTTTGGAGCCTTCGCCCAGGTAGGCGTGGGCCAGGGTGACGCAAGCCAGCGTGGCCACCAGGATGATCGCCATGTACAGGCAGGCGAACTTGTCGATGGTCAGCAGCGGGGTGACCGCCAACGGTGCCACCTTCAGCACCGGCAGGATCGACAGCAGCGCCAGGTTCAGGCCCACGGTGGACAGCAGGAAGGTTTGCGAGTGGTTGCGCTTCCAGGCGATCGCCAGCATCACCACCACCGTGGTGATGGTGGTGATCAGCATCGGCGCCAATGCGATGAAGTGTTGAGTGGTGAATTCCATAGCGCTCTTACCGGGCCGAAGCGAGTTGAGTGAAAGCGGAGCCGAGCCACTGCTGCACACCACTCATGGTGGCGGCAGAGGTGTCGAGGAATGGCTGCGGATACACGCCCAGCAGGATCAGCAGGACCGCCAGGCCCAGCACCATGATCAGCTCGCGACCGTCCATGCCGGCCAGTACGGTGTCGCTCTTGGCCGGGCCGAAGTAGGCGCGGTGGATCATGATCAGCGAGTACACCGAGCCAAATACCAGGCCGGTGGTGGCGATCACGGTGATCCACGGTACATGCACGAAGCTGCCGAGCAGGATCAGGAACTCGCCGACGAAGTTGCCGGTGCCGGGCAGGCCCAGCGAGGCAGCGGCGAAGAACAGGCTGATGGCGGGCAGGTAGGCGATACGCTGCCACAGGCCGCCCATCTGGCGCATGTCACGGGTGTGCAGGCGCTCGTACAGCTGGCCCGACAGGATGAACAGCGCGGCAGCCGACAGGCCGTGGGCCAGCATCTGGATTACCGCGCCTTGCAGGGCCTGCTGGCTGCCGGAGTAGATACCGATCAGCACGAAGCCCATGTGCGAGACGCTGGAGAAGGCGATCAGGCGCTTGATGTCGGTTTGCGCGAAAGCCAGGAACGCACCGTAGAAGATGCCGATCAGGCCCAGGGTCATGGCAATCGGCGCGAACTCGGCCGAGGCGTTCGGGAACAGCGGCAGGGCGAAGCGCAGCAGGCCATAGGCCGCAGTCTTCAGCAGGATACCGGCCAGGTCCACGGAACCTGCAGTGGGCGCCTGGGCGTGAGCGTCAGGCAACCAGGAGTGGAACGGCACCACCGGCAGCTTCACCGCAAAGGCGATGAAGAAGCCCAGCATCAGCAGGTATTCCACGCCCGCAGGCAACTGGGCCTTGAGCAGGTCGCTGTAGTTGAAGGTGAGCACGCCGGTGGTGTTGTAGTTGACCAGGACCAGGCCAAGGATCGCCACCAGCATGATCAGGCCGCTGGCCTGGGTGAAGATGAAGAACTTGGTCGCCGCGTAGATCCGGGTCTTCTTGCCATCTGCCGAGCTGTGACCCCAGAGCGCGATGAGGAAGTACATCGGCACCAGCATCATTTCCCAGAAGAAGAAGAACAGGAACAGGTCCAGTGCCAGGAACACACCGACCACGCCGCCCAGGATCCACATCAGGTTGAGGTGGAAGAAGCCGACGTGACGCTGGATTTCTTTCCACGAGCACAGGACCGACAGCACACCGAGCAGGCCGGTAAGCAGGATCATCAGCAGCGAGAGGCCATCGAGGGCCAGGTGGATGCTGATGCCGAAGCGCTGGATCCACTGGACTTTGTATTCCAGGGCCCAGGCCGGTTCGGCGCCAGGTGCGGGGGCGAGGGTGTAATCGCCGTGAGCCCACAGCCACAGGCCGATGCCTAGCAGCAGGGACATGGTCAGCAGCGCGATCCAGCGCGGCAGGGTGGCGCCGAAGCGCTCACCCAGCCAGCACAGGAAGCCGCCGATGAAGGGGATCAGGATCAGCCAAGGCAAAATCATGACGGGTTCGTTTCCTTTTGCAGGGTCGCAAGGTTCGCAAAGTTCATGGTCATACCGCAGCCACTACCACAGCGCCGAGTACCAGCACTGCGCCAACGGCGATCGAGGCGGTGTACCAGCGCAGTTGGCCTGTCTCGGTCTTGCTCATGGCGACGTGGCCGCCGCGAGCCAGGCGAGGGATGAGGGCAATGCCGCGGTCAACCGGATCCTTGCGCAGCATGTGGCTGATCAGCAGGTAAGGTTTGACGAACAGCTTGTCGTAGATCCAGTCGAAGCCCCAGGCAGCGAACCACCAGGCCGAAAGCACGCGGCCGATGCTGCTGTTGGCCACCGCACTGACGAAGCTGCGCTTGCCCAGGAACAGCAGGGCTGCCAGCAGGATACCGGCAATGGCGATCGACCCCGAGGTGATTTCCAGCGCGTGCTTGGCGGCGCCACCGGCATGGCCGGCGCTTTCAGGCAGCACGCCGGCCAGCGGTGGGGTGATCCAGGCACCGATGAAGGTCGACAGCACGATCAGTACGCCCAGCGGCAGCCAGTGGCTGATGCCGTGGCCGGCATGCGCTTCGGTCTTGGCTTCGCCGTGGAAGGCGATGAAGATCAGGCGGAAGGTGTACAGCGAGGTCATGAACGCGCCCACCAGGCCGGCGTACAGCAGGCCGGTGTTGCCGCTGGCGAAGGCTTCCCAGAGGATCTCGTCCTTGGAGTAGAAGCCTACCGTCACGATCGGTAGGGCGGCCAGGGCCGCGCCACCGACCACGAAGCTGGCATAGGCCAGGGGCAGTTTCTTCCACAGGCCGCCCATCTTGAAGATGTTCTGCTCGTGGTGGCAGGCAACGATCACCGCACCGGAGGCCAGGAACAGCAGTGCCTTGAAGAACGCGTGGGTCATCAGGTGGAAGATCGCCGCGTCCCAGGCACCGACGCCCAAGGCCAGGAACATGTAGCCGATCTGGCTCATGGTCGAGTAGGCGAGGATACGCTTGATGTCGGTTTGCACCAGCGCAGCGAAGCCGGCCAGTACAAGGGTCACGCCACCGACCACGCCTACCAGGTGCAGGATGTCGGGTGCCAGCAGGAACAGGCCGTTGGTACGGGCGATCAGGTACACGCCCGCAGTCACCATGGTCGCGGCGTGGATCAGTGCCGAAACCGGGGTCGGGCCGGCCATCGCGTCCGCCAGCCAGGTCTGCAGTGGCAGCTGGGCCGATTTACCCACCGCACCGCCCAGCAGCATCAGCGTTGCCAGCACCATCCAGGTGTCGCCCGCCTGGAATTTCTGCGGTGCCAGCACCAGCAGCTCCTGCACGTTCAAGGTACCCAGCTGGGCGAACAGGATGAACAGGCCGATGGCCATGAACACGTCGCCGATGCGGGTGACGATGAATGCCTTGAGCGCGGCATTACCGTTGTTGCGGTTGCTGTAGTAGAAGCCGATCAACAGGTACGAGCACAGGCCCACGCCTTCCCAGCCGAAGTAGATGAACAGCAGGTTATCGCCAAGGATCAGGAACAGCATGCTGGCGATGAACAGGTTGGTGTACGAGAAGAAGCGCGAGTAGCCGGCTTCGCCACGCATGTACCAGGAGGCGAACAGGTGGATCAGGAAGCCGACACCGGTGACCACGCCGAGCATGGTGACCGACAGGCCGTCCAGGTACAGGGTGAAGTTCGGCGCGAAGCCGTCCACCGACATCCACTGCCACAGCAACTGGCTGTAAGCGCCGCCTTCAGGTGGGGCGACGTTGAATTGCCAGATGACGTAGGCGGCCGTGGCCGCCGACAGGCCTACCGAGCCGACGCCGATCAGCGCGGACAGGTTCTCCGAGAACCGTCCGCGCGAGAACGACAGCAGCAGGAAGCCGATGAGGGGAAAGACGAAAGTCAGGAAGAGAAGGTTCATCCGCGCATCTCACTGGCAGCATCGATGTCGAGAGTGTGGAACCGGCGGTACAGCTGCAGCAGGATGGCCAGGCCAATGCTGGCCTCGGCAGCTGCCAGGCTGATCACCAGAATGAACATCACCTGGCCGTCGGGCTGGACCCAACGGGCCCCGGCGACGACGAACGCCAGGGCAGAGGCGTTCATCATGACTTCCAGGCTCATGAGCACGAAGAGGATGTTGCGGCGGACCATCAGGCCAACCAGACCTAAGCAGAACAGGATGCCGGCGACTGCCAGGCCATGTTCGAGAGGGATAGCACCCATGATTTACTCCTTCGCCTCGTTGCGGCCTAGGTGGAAGGCGGTCACAGCTGCCGCCAGCAGCAGCATCGACGCCAGTTCGACCACCAGCAGGTAGGGGCCGAACAGGCTGACCCCCACGGCTTTCGGGCCCACGGTGGTACCGCTGATGCCGGCGCCGCTCGGGGTGACGAACAGCACGTACAGCAGCTCTGCCAGCAGCAGGGCGCCAAGGATGACCGGCCCGGCCCAGATGCCGGGCTTGAGCCAGCCGCGCTCCTGGGCCACCGAAGCCGGCCCGAGGTTGAGCATCATCACCACGAACACGAACAGCACCATGATGGCGCCGGCGTAGGCGATCACTTCCAGGGCACCGGCGAACGGCGCACCCAGGGAGAAGAAGATCATGGCCACGGAAATCAGCGAAATGATCAGGTAAAGCAAGGCGTGCACGGGGTTGGTGCCGGTCACCACCCGAAGGGTGGACACCACGGCGATCCCGGATGCGAAGTAGAAAGCGAATTCCATCTTTCTGTCCTTATGGGAGCAAGCTCTTCACGTTGATCGGCTCGGCTTCGTTCTGTGCAGCGCCTTTCGGCTTGCCAGCGATGGCCATACCCGCAACACGGTAGAAGTTGTAGTCAGGGTTCTTGCCGGGGCCGGAGATCAGCAGATCTTCTTTCTCGTACACCAGGTCCTGACGCTTGAACTCGGCCATTTCGAAATCCGGAGTCAGCTGGATCGCGGTGGTCGGGCACGCTTCTTCACACAGGCCGCAGAAGATGCAGCGCGAGAAGTTGATGCGGAAGAACTCCGGGTACCAGCGGCCGTCCTCGGTTTCGGCTTTCTGCAGCGAGATGCAGCCGACCGGGCAGGCCACCGCGCAGAGGTTGCACGCTACGCAGCGCTCCTCGCCGTCGGGGTCGCGGGTGAGCACGATGCGGCCGCGGTAGCGCGGCGGCAGGTACACGGGCTCTTCGGGGTACTGCAGGGTGTCGCGTTTGCGAAACCCGTGGGAGAACACCATGGCCAGGCTGCGCAGCTGGGTGCCGGTGCCCTTAACGATGTCGCCGATATACTTGAACATGGGTCAAATCCTCACTGGGCCGCGACGGCTGGCGTGTTGTAGAGCACGAGCGCAGCGGTCACCAGCAAATTGATCAGGGTCAGCGGCAGGCAGAACTTCCAGCTGAAGTCCATCACCTGGTCATAGCGTGGGCGCGGGATCGAGGCGCGCAGCAGGATGAACAGCATGATGAAGAACGCGGTCTTCAATGCGAACCACAGGAACGGCAGTTGCGGCAGGATGCCGAACGGGCCGTGCCAGCCGCCGAAGAACAGGGTTACCAGCAGCGCCGAGATGAGGATGATGCCGATGTACTCACCGACGAAGAACATGCCCCACTTCATGCCGGCATACTCGATGTGGTAGCCGTCGGCCAGTTCCTGTTCCGCTTCCGGCTGGTCGAACGGGTGACGGTGAGTCACGGCCACGCCAGCGATGAAGAAGGTGCAGAAGCCGAAGAACTGCGGAATGATGAACCACAGGTTCTGCGCCTGGTACTCGACGATGTCGCGCATGTTGAACGAGCCCACCTGCACCACCACGCCCATCAGCGCCAGGCCCAGGAACACTTCGTACGACACGGTCTGGGCCGACGCCCGCAAGCTGCCCAGCAGGGCGTACTTGTTGTTCGACGACCAGCCGGCAAACAGCACCGCGTAGACCGACAGGCCGGCCATGGCGAAGAAGAACAGCAGGCCGATGTTCAGGTCGGCGACGCCCCAGCCCGGGGTGATCGGGATGATCGAGAAGCCAATCAGCAGGGCGCTCATGGCCACGACTGGCGCCAGGGTGAAGATCATCTTGTCGACGAAGGGCGGGTTCCAGTCTTCCTTGAAGAACATCTTCAGCATGTCGGCTGCGATCTGGAACATGCCGAACGGGCCGACACGGTTCGGACCGTAGCGGTCCTGCCACCAGCCCAGCAAGCGGCGTTCGACGAAGCTGAGCAGCGCGCCGCAGACCACCACGGCCAACAGCACCACGATAGCCTTGACGACCTGGATGATCACATCGATCACTTCGGGGGTGAACCAGCTCATTGTGCTGCCTCCTGCAGACCTTCGACGGGTGCACCGAAGATGGCAGGCGGAATGCCGGCCAGGCCTTTCGGCAGCGCGACCAGGCCAGCGCCCAGCTCTTCATTGATACGCAGCGGCAGGCGCAGGGCCACACCGGCAACGGTCAGGCTCAGCAGCGCACCTTCGTTGACGCCCAGGCGGTCGGCCTCGGACTTGGCCAGGGCCACGTAGGCCGCCGGAATACGCTGTTGCACCGGGGCGGCGCGCGAGGAACTTTCTTCGCTGCCGAACAGGTGGAAGAACGGTACGGCAGTCCAGGTGCCACGGGCCGGGTTGAAGGCGCCCGGAATGGCGCTGAACCAGTTCAGGCGGTCGCCTTGCGACTCGATCAGGCGCACGCCCGGGTCACCAGCACGCAGGTGGCCACCGACCTCGTCCTGGAACTTGTTCCAGGCTTGTGGCGAGTTCCAGCCCGGCGACCAGGCGAACGGCACCTGCTGGCGCGGTTCGGCCGAGCCCGAGTAGCCTTCCATGGAGAAGGCGAACGCGGTGTCCTTGTCTTGCGGGGTACGTGGCTCGTGCACGCTGATGTTAGCGCGCATGGCGGTACGGCCGGAGTAGCGCAGCGGCTCGCGGGCCAGCTTCATGCCCTTGATGCGGAACGCGGCGCTTGGCGCGGCATTGACGATGCCGGCCAGTTGCGGCGCGGCAGCCGCACAGGCGCTGGTGACGTGGTCCAGTTGCGTCCAGTCGACCGGCTTGTTCAGCAGGGTGGCACGCAGGGCGTGCATCCAGCGCCAGCCTTCGTGGATCTGGATGCTGCTGTCCAGGTACTGCGGGTCGAACACCTGGAAGAAGCGCTGGGCACGGCCTTCCTGGCTGACCAGGGTACCGTCGCCTTCGGCGAACGAGGCGGCCGGCAACACCAGGTGGGCGCGGTCGACCGTCGAGGTTTTCGAGTGGTCGGCGACGATCACCACTTTGGCGGCCGCCAGGGCTGCGTTGACCTTGGCAGCCGCTACGCGGGCGTACAGGTCGTTTTCCAGCACCACGATCGCATCGGCTTTGCCGCTGATGACGGCGTCCAGCGCGGCATCTACCGACTCGCCACCGAGCATGGCCAGGCCGATGCTGTTCGCCTCTGGCACCACCAGGCTCAGGGAGCCGTTTTTCTCGCGCAGCTTCAGGGCCTTGGCGATGTTGGCGGCGGCTTCGATCAGGGCCGGGTCGGCCAGCGAAGTGCCCGCTACCACCAATGGGCGCTTGGCGGCCACCAGGGCGTCGGCGATGCGCTGGGCCAGGGCTTTGGCTTCGGCGTCCAGGCCTTCGACGGCCGGGGCGCTCGGGTCGATGGCGTGGGCCACGGCGAAGCCCAGGCGGGCCAGGTCGGCGGGGGCTGCGTGCACGCACTCTTCAGCCACGTCGTCCAGCTTGGTTTGCGCCAGCGAAGCGATGAACAGCGGGTACAGCGCGTGCTGGCCGATGTTCTTCACGGCAGCGTCGAGCCAAGGCTGCACCTTCATCGCTTCGGCCATGGCCTCGGCCTTGCCCTTGGTCGCCTGGCGCACAGCCAGGGCGACGCGGGCAGCGGTCTGGGTCAGGTCTTCACCCAGCACGAACACGGCGTCGTGGTCTTCGATGTCGCGCAGGGTCGGCACCGGCAGCGGGCTGTTGTTCAGCACGTCCAGGGCCAGGCGCACCCGGGCCAGCTCGCCAGCTTCCATGCCCGAGTAGAAGTACTCGGCACCGACCAGCTCACGCAGGCCGTAGTTGCTTTCGAGGCTGGCGCGTGGCGAACCGATACCGACGATGGTGCGGCCGCGCAGCAGGTCGGCGGCCTTGTCCAGGGCGGCGTCCAGACCCAGCTTGGTGCCGTCGGCTAGTTGTGGCTGGCGCGGGCGGTCCGTGCGGTTGACGTAACCGTAGCCAAAGCGGCCGCGGTCGCACAGGAAGTACTGGTTCACCGAACCGTTGAAGCGGTTTTCGATACGGCGCAGCTCGCCGTAGCGCTCGCCCGGGCTGATGTTGCAGCCGCTGGAGCAGCCATGGCAGATGCTCGGGGCAAACTGCATGTCCCACTTGCGGTTGTAGCGCTCGGAGTGGGTCTTGTCGGTGAACACGCCCGTTGGGCAGACTTCGGTCAGGTTGCCGGAGAACTCGCTTTCCAGCACGCCGTCTTCGACGCGACCGAAGTACACGTTGTCGTGGGCGCCGTAGACACCCAGGTCGGTCCCGCCGGCGTAGTCCTTGTAGTAGCGCACGCAGCGGTAGCAGGCGATGCAGCGGTTCATCTCATGGGCGATGAACGGGCCGAGGTCCTGGTTCTGGTGGGTACGCTTGGTGAAACGGTAGCGGCGCTCGTTGTGGCCGGTCATTACCGTCATGTCCTGCAGGTGGCAGTGACCGCCTTCCTCGCACACCGGGCAGTCGTGCGGGTGGTTGGTCATCAGCCATTCGACGACGCTGGCGCGGAACGCCTTGGACTCTTCATCGTCGATGGAGATCCAGGTGCCGTCGGAAGCAGGGGTCATGCAGGACATGACGATACGACCACGGGTGTCGTTCTCGTCGGTGTACTGCTTGACCGCGCACTGCCGGCAGGCACCCACGCTACCAAGCGCGGGGTGCCAGCAGAAATAAGGGATGTCGAGGCCGAGTGACAGACACGCCTGTAACAGGTTGTCAGCACCGTTGACTTCGAGCGCTTTGCCGTCTACGTGGATAGTGGCCATTGTTCAAAGTTCTTCGTTGGCCCGCGTGAGCGGGCGTGGCTAATGGAAATCGGTGAGCCTGCGGCACGCCACGAGTCATTCGGGCCTGCCGGCGGGCTGGCGGGTGGCACGGACCACCCGCGTTCTATCTTCTTATGCGCCGACCACAATCGGCTTCGCCAGGTTCGGGCGCAGGGTGCCAGCGCTTTCAGGCGCCACACCGGCCTCGAACTCCGAGCGGAAGTACTTGATGGCACTGCCCAATGGCTCGACGGCACCCGGTGCGTGAGCACAGAAGGTACGGCCTGGGCCAAGGAAGTTGACCAGCCCCAGCAGCGTCTCGATGTCTTCGGCGCGGCCCTGGCCGTTTTCCAGTGCGCGGAGCATTTTCACGCTCCACGGCAGGCCGTCACGGCAAGGGGTGCACCAGCCACACGACTCGCGGGCGAAGAACTCTTCCATGTTGCGCAGCAGCGACACCATGTTGACGCTGTCGTCGACCGCCATGGCCAGGCCCGTACCCATGCGGGTGCCGACTTTGGCGATGCCACCGGCGTACATCTGCGCGTCGAGGTGCTCGGGCAGCAGGAAGCCGGTACCGGCGCCGCCTGGCTGCCAGCACTTGAGCTTGAAGCCGTCACGCATGCCACCGGCGTAGTCCTCGAACAGCTCGCGGGCGGTAACGCCGAACGGCAGTTCCCACAGGCCCGGGTTCTTGACCTTGCCGGAAAAGCCCATCAGCTTGGTGCCGTGGTCTTCGCTGCCTTCACGGGCCAGCGACTTGTACCAGTCGTTGCCGTTGGCGACGATGGCTGGCACGTTGCACAGGGTTTCGACGTTGTTCACGCAGGTCGGTTTGCCCCATACACCCACCGCAGCAGGGAAGGGCGGCTTGGAGCGCGGGTTGGCGCGGCGGCCTTCCAGCGAGTTGATCAGCGCGGTTTCTTCACCGCAGATGTAGCGCCCGGCACCGGTGTGCACGAACAGCTCGAAATCGAAACCGCTGCCCAGGATGTTCTTGCCCAAAAGGCCTGCGGCCTTGGCTTCATCGATGGCGCGGTTGAGGTTCTTCGCGGCGGTGGTGTATTCGCCGCGCAGGAAGATGTAGCCGCGGTAGGCCTTCAGGGCGCGGGCGCTGATCAGCATGCCCTCCACCAGCAGATGGGGCTGTTGCTCCATCAGCATGCGGTCCTTCCAGGTGTTGGGCTCCATTTCGTCCGCGTTGCACAGCAAGTAGCGGATGTTCATGGATTCGTCTTTGGGCATCAGGCCCCACTTCACCCCGGTGGGGAAGCCGGCGCCACCACGGCCCTTGAGGCCGGAGTCCTTGACGCTTTGCACGATTTCGTCGGCGGACATGTCTGCCAGCGCCTTGCGCGCGGCGGCGTAGCCGTTCTTCGATTCATACTCGGCCAGCCATACCGGTTCGCCGTCGTCACGCAGGCGCCAGGTCAGCGGGTGGGTTTCGGCCGTGCGCGCGATGCGGTTGGCCGGGCCGAAGGAAGTAATGGTCATACGTAACCCTCCAGCAGTTTGGAAACGCCAGCCGGCTGCACGTCACCGAAGGTGTCGTCGTCGATCATCAGCGCCGGGGCTTTGTCGCAGTTGCCCAGGCAGCATACCGGCAGCAGGGTGAAGCGGCCGTCTGCGGTAGTCTGGCCAAGGCCGATGCCCAGTTCGCTCTGGATCTGGCTGACCACCGATTCGTGGCCGCCGATGTAGCAGACCATGCTGTCGCACACGCGGATGATGTGGCGGCCGACTGGCTGGCGGAAAATCTGGCTGTAGAAGGTGGCTACACCTTCGACGTCGCTGGCCGGAATGCCCAGCACTTCGCCGATGGCGTGAATGGCGCCGTCCGGCACCCAGCCGCGTTCCTTCTGAACGATCTTCAAGGCTTCGATGGACGCCGCGCGCGGGTCCTCGTAGTGATGCATTTCGTGCTCGATGGCCGAGCGCTCGGTTTCGCTCAGGGCGAAACGGTCTGTCTGGATAAGCGTGCTGTTCATGCTTAGCGGTCCACGTCAGCCATAACGAAGTCGATACTGCCCAGGTACGCAATGAGGTCGGCGACCATGCTGCCTTTGATCACCGAAGGGATCTGCTGCAGGTGCGGGTAGCTCGGGGTACGGATCCGGGTGCGGTAGCTCATGGTGCCGCCATCGCTCGTCAGGTAGTAACTGTTGATGCCCTTGGTCGCCTCGATCATCTGGAACGACTCGTTGGCCGGCATCACCGGGCCCCACGAGACTTGCAGGAAGTGCGTGATCAGGGTTTCGATGTGCTGCAGGGTGCGCTCTTTCGGCGGCGGCGTGGTCAGCGGGTGATCCGCCTTGTACGGGCCTTCCGGCATGTTGCGCAGGCACTGGTCGATGATGCGGATACTCTGGCGCATCTCCTCGACGCGGACCATGCAGCGATCGTAGGCATCGCCGTTGTGGGCCAGCGGTACTTCGAACTCGAAGTTCTCGTAGCCGGAGTAAGGGCGGGCTTTGCGCAGGTCGAAGTCGCAACCGGTGGCGCGCAGGCCCGCACCGGTGGTGCCCCAGGCCAGTGCTTCCTTGGTGTTGTAGGCAGCGACGCCGATGGTACGGCCTTTGAGGATGCTGTTCTGCAAGGCCGCCTTGGTGTACTCGTCGAGGCGCTTGGGCAGCCATTCGACGAAGTCCTTGACCAGCTTGTCCCAGCCGCGCGGCAGGTCGTGGGCGACGCCACCGATGCGGTACCAGGCCGGGTGCAGGCGGAAACCGGTGATCGCCTCGATCACGGTGTAGGCGCGCTGGCGGTCGGTGAAGGTGAAGAACACCGGGGTCATGGCACCCACGTCCTGAATATAGGTGCCCAGGAACAGCAGGTGGCTGGTGATGCGGAAGAACTCGGCGAGCATGATGCGGATCACGTCGACCTTCTGCGGCACCTGGATGCCGGCCAGCTTCTCCACCGCGAGCACGTACGGCAGGTTGTTCATCACCCCGCCGAGGTAGTCGATACGGTCGGTGTAGGGGATGAAGCTGTGCCAGGACTGGCGCTCGGCCATTTTCTCGGCGCCACGGTGGTGGTAGCCGATGTCCGGTACGCAGTCGACGATCTCTTCACCGTCCAGCTGCAGCACGATGCGGAATGCACCGTGCGCCGAAGGGTGGTTGGGGCCGAGGTTGAGGAACATGTAGTCCTCGTTGGCGCCCTGACGCTTCATGCCCCAGGCTTCGGGGTTGAAGCGCGCCGATTCCTCTTCGAGCTGCTGCTTGGCCAGGGTCAGGCTGTACGGGTCGAACTCGGTGGCACGGGCCGGGTAGTCCTTGCGCAGCGGGTGGCCTTCCCAGGTGGGGGGCATCATGATGCGGCTGAGGTGCGGGTGGCCGGCAAAGTCGATGCCAAACATGTCCCAGACTTCGCGCTCGTACCAGTTGGCGTTCGGCCAGATGCTGGTCACCGATGGCAGGTTGAGGTCGCCTTCGCTGAGCGACACCTTGATCATCACGTCGCTGTTACGCTCGATCGACAGCAGGTGGTAGAACACGCTGAAGTCGGCGGCTGGCAGGCCGCGGCGCTGGGTACGCAGGCGTTCGTCGACGCCGTGCAGGTCGTACAGCATGCTGTACGGCTTGGCCACGCCACGCAGGAAGCTCAACACTTCCTTGAGTTGGGCGCGCTTGACCCACAGCACGGGCATGCCGGTGCGGGTTTCCTGGGCGACGAATGCTTCGGCGCCAAAACGGTTGTGCAGTTCGACGACCACATCCTGGTCGTCAGCCTTGTAGGGCGGAATGAAAATAGCGTTGTCCGCTGTCATGGTCTCGGTCGCTTTGGGTCAACGTTAAGAATGAAGCCAGGCCGCCGGCTCCATGGGGAGCGGGCGGCAGGTCGCTGGATCAGACTTCGTCGGGGCTGCGCAGGTTGGTTACGGCAATGCGCTGCTCACGACGCAAGTCTTTCTGGGCTGGCATCTCGGCACGGTAAATACCTTGATCACCAACAACCCAGGAAAGCGGGCGTCGTTCTTGGCCGATCGACTCCTGCAGCAGCATCAAGCCTTGCAGGAAAGCCTCAGGGCGTGGCGGGCAGCCAGGCACATAGACGTCCACGGGGAGGAACTTGTCGACCCCCTGAACGACCGAGTAGATGTCGTACATGCCACCGGAGTTGGCGCACGACCCCATGGAGATCACCCACTTGGGCTCGAGCATCTGCTCGTACAGGCGCTGGATGATCGGCGCCATTTTCACGAAGCAGGTACCGGCAATGACCATGAAGTCGGCCTGACGCGGCGAGGCCCGGATGACTTCGGCGCCGAAGCGGGCGATGTCGTGGGGGGCCGTGAAGGCCGTGGTCATTTCCACGTAGCAGCAGGACAGGCCGAAGTTGTACGGCCACAGTGAGTTCTTGCGACCCCAGTTGACCGCGCCACGCAGCACATCTTCGAGCTTGCCCATGAAGATGTTCTTGTGGACCTGGTCCTCCAGCAGTTGATCAGTGACGGTTTCCCGTTCACCGACCGGGTACTGCTCGTTGGGCGCATCCGGATCGATTCTGGTGAGATTGTATTGCATGCCAAAGCCTCATTGTTTCAGCTTCGCTTGCCGCTTGCGGCGACCTTCGGGAGCCCAATCAAGTGCCCCGACGCGCCATAGGTAGACAAGACCTGCCAACAGAATTGCTATGAAAACGAGTGCTTCGACGAACCCGGTCCAGCCGCTTTCGCGGACGGACACAGACCATGCAAAGAGAAAGAGGGCTTCGATATCGAAGATCACGAACAGCATCGCGACCAGATAGAATTTGGCGGACAGGCGCAGGCGGGCGCTGCCGACGGGCAGCATGCCGGATTCGAAGGGTTCGTTCTTGGCGCGGCCCCATGCCTTGCTACCGAGCAGGCTGGACAGGCCGAGCATGAAGGCGCACAGGCCGACGACACCCAGGAGGAAGATGGCAAAGCCCCAGTTGTGGGCGATGAGTCCTGCCGAATCGGACATGCTAGAAATCCTTATACAGAGACCCAGCTCTGCAGTCTGAAAAAAGTGTAGAGCGGCGACCTGGTGTCGCACATGCAGTGACCAAATGTCGCAGCTGAATCAATCGCGCTGATTTTATGGGTAAACCTGGTGCAAGTAAAATTTCTGTAGCAAATTTATCCGTAGGATTTAGTGCAACAGCAGCGCGTAAATGGCTGAAAGCCTTGAAATTCGGGCATTGCGTGCGCTTTTGTTAATTATGTTTCTTGCGAGTGGTAACGAATTACAAGTTTCGTAATGATAATTAATATCATTTGGCCTGGTGCCATTTAACTGGGCTGTTCTGAGCCTTGTAAAGTTCATCTGGCGAGTCCCCCTACTTGTAAATGCGAAAGGGCCGTGTTCTAGCAGCTTTGCGCGGCGGTTGCACCGCTCTGGGTCAATACTTTAGTGGTTGGGTCATGACTGGCTGATGAAGCGGCCGGCCAGTGCTGCCCTGGGTGCGGTGCTGCCACAAGCATAGACGTGATTGTGGGGTTTGTTGGGCTGGCGTGGGTCGCGTGAGGGCTGCCATTTGTATGGCGAAAGGAATGCAGCGCCTGTGAAACCGAGCGCCGCCCGCGCGCGACCGCCTTGTTTGTACGTCGCCATATCGAGGCGTGCGCCAAAGCGTTCGCGCGCAAATCCCACAGGCATAATTGGCCCGAAACAAACGTAGGAGCGAGCGCAGCTCGCG
>NZ_DKJF01000012.1:0-29611 GCF_002454615.1 Pseudomonas sp. UBA6699 | reverse complement strand
GAGCGATCGGCCTCCCCGGAAGTGCTTCTTCAGCCTGACGAGAATATCTTCTCCCGCCAGGCCAGTCACAACATACAAGCAGCGACCGCAGCTCGCGATGCGCCGCGCGGGCGGCGCTCGGTCTCCCAGGCGACCCCCCCGTCATGGCATACCCGTCAATCCGCCGACCCCGCCAGCTCCGCTAATTTCTCCCGCCGCCCATCCGTTCCCCTGTGTACATCCCCGGCCGCCAACCGCTGCCCGCCCATGTCCGCGGCGCAGTCGGCACGCCCCAACAGATACTGGCAGGAACACCCCATGACGGACGCCTTCGAACTCCCGCTCTCGCTGGTCCAGGCCCTGGCGCAACGCGCCGCGCAGACCCCGGACAGGATTGCCCTGCGCTTTCTCGCCGACGCCCCGCACGAGCAGGCTGTGCTCAGTTATCGGGAGCTCGACCAGCGCGCGCGCACCATCGCCGCCGCCCTGCAGGCACGCGCCAGCTTCGGTGACCGCGCGGTGTTGCTGTTTCCCAGTGGGCCGGATTACGTAGTGGCGTTCTTCGGCTGCCTGTACGCCGGCGTGATCGCAGTGCCGGCCTACCCGCCAGAGTCTGCCCGCCAGCACCACCAGCAACGCCTGCTGTCGATCATCGCCGACGCCGAGCCGCGCCTGCTGCTGACCGTGGCGGCGCTGCACGACAGCCTGCAGGGCCTGGAAGCACTTGCCGCCGAGGCGGCGCCCGCGTTGCTGGCAGTGGATGGCCTGGACCCCGCCCTGGCCGACACCTGGCAGGAACCTGCCCTCAGCAGCCAGGACATCGCCTTCTTGCAGTACACCTCCGGCTCCACCGCACTGCCCAAAGGCGTGCAGGTCAGCCATGGCAACCTGGTGGCCAACGAACAACTCATCCGCAGCGGCTTTGGCATCGACCTCAACCCCGACGACGTGATCGTCAGCTGGTTGCCGCTGTACCACGACATGGGCCTGATCGGCGGCCTGTTGCAGCCGATCTTCAGCGGTGTGCCTTGCGTACTGATGTCGCCCGGCTACTTCCTCGCCCGGCCCGTGCGCTGGTTACAGGCCATCAGCGACTACGGCGGCACCATCAGCGGCGGCCCCGACTTTGCCTACCGCCTGTGCAGCGAGCGGGTCAGCGAGGCCTCGCTGGCCGGGCTCGACCTGAGCCGCTGGCGCGTGGCCTATTCGGGCTCCGAGCCGATCCGCCAGGACAGCCTGGCGAGCTTCGCCGACACCTTCCAGGCCTGCGGCTTCGACCCCCAGAGCTTTTTCGCCAGCTACGGCCTGGCCGAAGCAACCTTGTTCGTCAGCGGCAGCCGCCGTGGCCAGGGTATCCCCGCGCTTGCGCTGGATGCCGACGCCTTGGCCGCCAACCGCGCCGAGCCCGGTACCGGCAGCGTGCTGATGAGTTGCGGCTTCCCGCAGCCGGGGCACGCGGTACGCATTGTCGAGCCGCAACAGCTGCAACGGCTGGGCGACAACCAGGTGGGGGAAATCTGGGCCGGCGGGCCGAGTATCGCCTCGGGCTACTGGCGTAACCCCGAAGCCAGCGCGCGCACCTTCGTCGAAATGGACGGGCAGACCTGGCTGCGAACCGGCGACCTGGGTTTCATGCGTGAAGGCGAGGTGTTCGTTACCGGGCGCCTGAAAGACATGTTGATCGTGCGTGGGCAGAACCTGTACCCGCAAGACCTGGAAAAAACCCTCGAGCGTGAAGTGCAGGCACTGCGCAAGGGCCGGGTGGCGGTGTTCGCCGTCGAGCATCAGGGCGAGGAGGGCATCGGCGTGGCGGTGGAGATCAGCCGCAGCGTGCAAAAGGCCACCCAACCACAAGCGCTGATCAACACCCTGCGCCAGGTCATCGCCGATGCCTGCCGCCAGGCGCCGGCGGTGGTGCTGCTGCTCAACCCGGGCGCGCTGCCGAAAAGCTCCAGCGGCAAGCTGCAGCGTTCGGCCTGCCGCGTACGCATGGCCGAGGGCAGCCTGGACTGCTATGCCCAATTCCCCGAGCCGAGCGCCGCTGCTGCTGCCCAGGCATCAGGCGATGCCTTGCAGGCGCGCATCGCGGCGGTGTGGCGCGACACCCTCAAGGTGCAGGCAGTAGCGGCAGATGACCATTTCCTGCTGTTGGGCGGCAACTCCATCGCCGCTACCCAGGCCACGGCGCGGCTGGCCGACGAACTGGGCATCGACCTGGGCCTGCGCACCTTGTTCGAGGCGCCGGTGCTGGCCGACTACAGCAACGCGGTGGCTGCGCTCATCGGTGCAGGCGCTGCCCAGCCCACAGCTATCGCGCCCCTGGCACGCGCCCAGGCGCTGCCCCAGTCGCTGGCGCAAAACCGCCTGTGGCTGTTGTGGCAACTGCAACCCCAATCCGCGGCCTACAACATTCCCGCCGGCCTGCACCTGCGTGGCGAACTGGACGCTAGCGCCCTGCAGGCCGCATTCCAGGCGCTGGTGGCGCGCCACGAGTCGCTGCGTACCGTGTTCGCTGAAGAAAACGGCCAGGCGCTGCAGCGTATTCTGCCGCAGCAGCCGTTCAGCCTGGCCCGCCTGGACCTCGCAGGCCAGCCCCCCGAGCAGGTCGCCGCCCAGCGTGAGGCCGAGGCCTGCCAGCCGTTCGACCTGACGCAAGGCCCGTTGCTGCGTGTGACCCTGGCTTGGCTCGACGATGAAGACCATCAGCTGTGGGTGACCCTGCACCACATCGTGGCCGACGGCTGGTCGCTGAACATCCTGCTCGATGAATTCGCCAAGTTGTATGCCGCTCAGTGCCAGGGCCTGGAGGCACCGTTGGCGCCGCTGCCCCTGGGCTACGCGGACTACGGCAACTGGCAGCGGCAGTGGCTGGCCGACGGCGAAGCCGAACGCCAACTGCAGTACTGGAAGGCCCAGCTCGGTGGCGAACTGCCCGTGCTTGACCTGTGCACCGACCAACCCCGGGCCAACCAGCGCACATTCAGTGCTGCGCGTTTCAGCGTGAAGGTCCCCGCCACGCTCAGCCAAGCCCTCAAGGGCCTGGCGCAGGCGCAGCAGGCCAGCCTGTTCATGGTCCTGCTGGCCGGCTGGCAGGCACTGTTGCAGCGCTACAGCGGCCAGGCCGAGATCCGCGTCGGCGTGCCGAATGCCAACCGCCCGCGCCTGGAAACCCAAGGCCTGGTCGGCTTCTTCATCAACACCCAGGTGCTGCGCGCGCAACTCGATGGCCGCATGCCGTTCAGCCAACTGCTGGCGCAGGTGCGCCAGGCCACGCTCCAGGCCCAGGCCCACCAGGACCTGCCGTTCGAGCAATTGCTCGAGGCCTTGCCGCAAGCCCGCGAGCAGGGCCTGTTCCAGGTCATGTTCAACCACCAGCAACGCGACCTGTCGGCACTGCGCCGCCTGCCAGGCCTGCTGGCCGAAGAGTTGCCGTGGCACAGCCGCGAAGCCAAGTTCGACCTGCAGCTGCACAGTGAAGAGGACCATCAGGGCCGGTTGAGCCTGGCGTTCGACTATGCCGACGAACTGTTCGAGGCCAGCACCATCCAGCGCCTGGCCGGGCAGCTGCTGGCACTGCTGGAGCAAGTGTGCGCCGCGCCCGACCTGGCCCTGGCCGAGGTGCAACTGCTCGACGAGGCGGGCCGGCGCCAGTTGTTGGGCTGGGGCCAGGCCGAAGCCGCCGCGCCGCAGCAACTGCTGGTCGAGCAACTCAACGAGCAGGCCCGCCTGACCCCGCAACGTACCGCCCTGGTATGGGCGGGTGGCAGCCTGGGCTACGCCGAACTGCACCAGCAGGCCAACCGCCTGGCCCACTACCTGCGCGACAAAGGTGTCGGTCCTGACACGTGCGTCGCCATCGCCCTCGAGCGCTCGCCGCAACTGCTGGTCGGCTTGCTGGCCATTCTCAAGGCCGGCGGCGCCTACGTGCCGCTCGACGTGGATTACCCCGCCGAGCGACTGGCGTACATGCTGGCCGATTGTGATGCTGGCCTGTTGCTCAGCCACAGCAGGCTGGTGGGCAAGCTGCCACAGGTGGATGGCGTCAGCACCATCGCCCTCGACCAGCTGCACCTGGACAGCTGGCCCAGCCAGGCCCCCGGCTTGCACCTGCAAGGTGACAACCTGGCCTACGTCATCTACACATCCGGCTCCACCGGCCAGCCCAAAGGCGTGGGCAATACTCACGCGGCGCTGGCCGAGCGCTTGCACTGGATGCAAGCCACCTATGGGTTGGGCGACGAGGATGTGCTGCTGCAGAAAGCGCCGATCAGTTTCGACGTGTCGGTGTGGGAGTGCTTCTGGCCGTTGATCACCGGCTGCAGGCTGGTGCTCGCCGGCCCTGGCGAGCACCGCGACCCGCAGCGCATTGCGGCCCTGGTCCAGGCGCATGGCGTGACCACCCTGCATTTTGTGCCGCCACTGCTGCAGGTGTTTGTCCAGGAACCACAGGCCGCGGGCTGCGCCAGCCTGCGCCGGGTGTTTTCCGGGGGCGAGGCCTTGTCGGCGGCGCTGCGCGACCGGGTGCTGCAACTGCTGCCGCACGTGCAGCTGCACAACCGCTACGGCCCGACCGAAACCGCCATCAACGTCACTCACTGGCATTGCCAGGCCACGGACGGCGAGCGTTCGCCCATCGGCCGACCGCTGGCCAACGTGCTGTGCCGGGTACTGGATGACGAACTCGAACTCACCGCACCCGGCGTGCCGGGTGAGTTGTACTTGGGCGGTGCGGGCCTGGCCCGTGGGTACCTGGGGCGCCCAGGGCTTACCGCCGAGCGTTTTGTACCCCAGGCCGATGGCAATGGCCAGCGCCTGTACCGCAGTGGTGACCGCGCCCGTTGGCAGGTTCAGCTGCACGCGCTGGAATACCTCGGGCGCCTGGATCAGCAGGTGAAAGTACGGGGGTTGCGCGTTGAACCTGAAGAAGTGCAGGCCTGCCTGTTGGCGCAAGCGGGTGTCGAGCAGGCGCTGGTGCTGGTCCACAACGATGCGGTCGGCGCGCAACTGGTTGGCTACTACAGCGGCAGCGCCCAGGCCGAAGCCTTGTTGACGGTACTGGCCGAGCACCTGCCGGCGTACATGGTGCCGGCGCAGCTGATTGCCCTTGCGCATATGCCCCTGGGCCCCAGCGGCAAGGTCGACCGCAAGGCGCTGCCGGCCCCGGTGTGGCAGCAGCGTGAGCACGTCGAGCCGCAAACAGCACTGCAACAGCAGGTCGCTGGCATCTGGCGCGATGTCCTGAACTTGCCCCGTGTGGGGCTGCGCGATGATTTCTTCGCCCTGGGTGGCCACTCGCTGCTGGCCACACAGATCGTTTCCCGCACGCGCCAGGCGTGCGACGTGGAGCTGCCGCTCAAGGCCCTGTTCGAGGCCAGCGAGCTGGGCGCATTCTGTGCCGAGGTAGCCCGCATCCAGGGCAATGGCCAGCGTAACCTGCAAGGGCAGATCGCCCGCGTAGACCGCCGCCAGGCGGTGCCGCTGTCTTATTCGCAACAGCGCATGTGGTTCCTCTGGCAAATGCAGCCCGACAGCCCGGCCTATAACGTGGGCGGCATGGCGCGCTTGCGCGGCACCTTGCACGTCGAGGCGTTCGAGCGGGCGCTGCATGCGCTGATCGTGCGTCACGAAGCCCTGCGTACAACGTTCCCCAGCATCGACGGGGTGCCCTACCAGTGCGTGGCCGAAGACAGCGGCCTGCACCTGCACTGGCAGGACTTCAGCGCCTTGCCCGGCGCTGCCCGTGCGCACCGCCTGCAACAGCTGGCCGATGACCAGGCGCACCAGCCGTTCGACCTTGAGCGCGGCCCGCTGCTGCGCGCCTGCCTGGTCAAGGCCGCAGAGCGCGAGCACTTCTTCGTGCTGACCCTGCACCATATCGTGACCGAAGGCTGGGCCATGGACATCTTCGCCCGCGAGCTGGGTGAACTGTACGAGGCCTTTGTCGACGACCGCGAGTCGCCATTGGCGCCACTGCCGGTACAGTACCTGGACTACAGCGTGTGGCAACGGCAATGGCTGGAACGCGGCGAGGGCGCTCGCCAACTGGCCTATTGGCAAACGCGCCTGGGCACCGAGCACCCGGTGCTGGCGTTACCCGCCGACCGCCCACGCCCGGCGGTGCAAAGCCACCGGGGCGGGCTGTACCGCTTCGAGCTCGACCCGGCCCTGGTCGAGCGCGTGCATGCCTTCAACAGCCAGCGTGGCCTGACCCTGTTCATGACCATGACAGCCACCCTGGCTGCCTTGCTGCACCGCTACAGTGGCCAGCGTGACCTGCGCATCGGTGCGCCGGTGGCCAACCGCATCCGCCCGGAAAGCGAAGGGCTGATCGGCGCGTTTCTCAATACCCAGGTGCTGCGCTGCGAACTGGATGGGCAGATGAGCGCCAGCGCCTTGCTGGAGCAGGTGCGCCAGGCTGCCATCGAAGGCCAGTCGCACCAGGACCTGCCGTTCGATCAACTGGTCGAGGCCCTGCAACCGCCACGCAGCAGTGCCTACAACCCGTTGTTCCAGGTGATGTGCAACGTGCAGCGCTGGGCCTTCCAGCAAAGCCGCAGCCTGGCCGGCATGCAGGTGGATTACCTGGTCAACGACGCCAGCGCCACCAAGTTCGACCTGTACCTGGAAGTGACCGACCTGGATGGCCGCCTGGGCTGCTGCCTGACCTACAGCCGTGACCTGTTCGATGAGCCGCGTATCGCGCGCATGGCCGAACACTGGCAGCAGCTGCTGGTCGGGCTGCTCGACAACCCGCAACAGCGCCTGTGCGAGCTGCCGATGCTGAGCAGCAGCGAGCAGCAGCAACTGCTGGGCCAGTTGCAGGGCGACCCGCACTTGGGCCTCGGGCAGACCCTGCACGGGTTGTTCGCGGCCCAGGCCGCACGCACGCCGCAGGCCGGGGCGCTGACCTTCGCCGGCCAGCACCTGAGCTATGCCGAGCTCGAGCAGCGCGCCAACCGCCTGGCCCGGGCCCTGCGCGAACGGGGTGTCGGGCCGCAGGTGCGGGTGGGCCTGGCGCTGCAGCGTTCGCTGGAAATGGTGGTCGGCCTGCTGGCCATCCTCAAGGCTGGCGGCGCCTATGTGCCACTGGACCCTGAATACCCGCTCGACCGCCTGCGCTACATGATCGAGGACAGCCGTATCGGCCTGCTGCTGAGCCAGCGCGAGCTGCTGCAAAGCCTGGGCGAATTGCCCGAAGGTGTGGCGCGCTGGAGCCTGGAAGACGACGCAGCCAGCCTGGCGGCCTACAGCGCTGCGCCGCTGGACAACCTCAGCCTGCCGCAGCACCAGGCTTACCTGATCTACACCTCCGGCTCCACCGGCAAACCAAAAGGCGTGGTCGTCAGCCATGGCGAATTCGCCATGCACTGCCAGGCCGTGAGCGCCGCGTTCGGCATGCGCAGCGACGATTGCGAGCTGCATTTCTATTCGATCAACTTCGACGCCGCCAGCGAGCGCCTGTGGGTGCCACTGTTGTGCGGTGCGCGGGTGGTGTTGCGTGCCCAGGGGCAGTGGGGCGCCGAGGACATCTGCCAACTGGTGCGCGAGCAGCAGGTGAGCATCCTTGGCTTTACCCCAAGCTACGGTAGCCAACTGGCGCAATACCTGGGCGGCCAGGGCGAGCAGCTGCCGGTTCGCCTGGTGATCACCGGTGGCGAGGCGCTGACCGGTGAGCACCTGCAGCGTATTCGCCAGGCATTCGCGCCCCAGCAGTTCTTCAATGCCTATGGGCCGACCGAGACCGTGGTCATGCCGCTGGCCTGCCTGGCGCCAGAGGTGCTGCCCGCAGCGCTGGGCAGTGTGCCGATCGGCCAGGTCATCGGCAGCCGCACGGCCTACATCCTCGACGAAGACCTGGCGCTGTTGCCGCAAGGGGGTATCGGTGAGCTGTATGTCGGCGGCGCCGGCCTGGCCCAGGGCTACCACGATCGCCCGGGCCTGAGCGCCGAGCGCTTCGTTGCCGACCCGTTCGGCAGCGCAGGTGGGCGCCTGTACCGCACCGGTGACCTGGTACGCCTGGGCGCCGATGGCCTGGTCGAGTATGTTGGCCGCGCCGACCAGCAAGTGAAAATTCGCGGTTTCCGCATCGAACTGGGCGAGATCGAAAGCCGTCTGCAGGCACACGGCGATGTCGACGAGGCAGTGGTACTGGCCCTCGACCTGCCAGGCGGCAAGCAACTGGTGGGCTACCTGGTGTGCCAGCAGGCCGCAGCCGACAACGAGGCGCAGCACCGCCTGCGCGAAGCCGTGAAGGCCGAGGCCCGCCAGCACTTGCCAGACTACATGGTGCCTGCGCACCTGGTGCTGCTCGACAGCCTGCCGCTGATGGGCAACGGCAAGCTCGACCGCCGCGCCCTGCCGCTACCGGACCTTGAGCACGCCCGCCAGCACTACCAGGCCCCTGGCGATGACGTGCAAGCTCGGCTGGCGCAGATCTGGGGTGAGGTGCTCAACGTCGCCCAGGTGGGGGTGCAGGACAACTTCTTCGAACTGGGCGGCGATTCGATCCTGTCGATCCAGGTGGTCAGCCGGGCGCGGCAGGCCGGGCTGCAGTTCACGCCACGCGACCTGTTCCAGCACCAGACCATCCAGGCGCTGGCCGCTGTGGCAAGGCAGAGCAAAGCGCACAGCAGCATCGACCAAGGGCTGCGCGAGGGCCAGGTTGGCCTGACGCCGATCCAGCACTGGTTCTTCGACAGCGAGGTGCCGCAGCCACAGCATTGGAACCAGGCGCTGCTGCTGGCGCTGCGCCAGCCGCTGGATAAAGCCATGCTGGAGCAGGCGCTGGCCGCGCTGGTGCAGCACCACGACAGCCTGCGCCTGCGTTTCAGTGCCGCCGCGGGCCGTTGGCAGGCTGCCTACACCCAGCCGGCTGAGGATCAGCTGTTGTGGGCTGCCACCGTCGCCGATTTTGCCGATTGCCAGGCGCTGTACAGCGATGTGCAGCGCAGCCTCGACCTGCAGCAGGGCCCGCTGCTGCGCGGCCTGCTGGTGACGGACGGCCAAGGCCACCAGCGCCTGCTGCTGGTGATTCACCACCTGCTGGTCGATGGTGTGTCCTGGCGTGTGCTGCTGGAAGACTTGCAGGCGCTGTACCGTGGCCAGCCACTGCCCGCCAAGACTCATGCCATGGGCGACTGGGCCGCGCGCCTGGCCAGCTATGCCGGCAGCGATTCGTTGCGTGACGAGCTGGGCTGGTGGCAAAGCCAACTGGGGGGTGCCCGCCGTGAGCTGCCCTGCGATCACCCGCAGGGCGGTAACCTGCACCGCCACGCGCTAACCCTGGCGACCGGCCTGAACGCCGAGCAGACCCGGCAGTTGCTGCAACAGGCTCCGGCTGCCTACCACACGCAGGTCAACGACCTGCTGCTGACCGCGCTGGCGCGGGCCATGTGCCGCTGGAGTGGGGACGACAGCGTGCTGGTGCAGCTGGAAGGCCATGGCCGCGATGGGCTGTTCGAGGATATGGACCTGACCCGCAGCGTGGGCTGGTTCACCAATGCCTACCCGTTGAGCCTGCGCCCGGTGCCCGGTGAGGATGACGCCGCGCGGGCAGGCTCGATCAAACGCATCAAGGAGCAGCTGCGCCAGGTGCCGCACAAAGGCCTGGGTTACGGCGTGCTGCGCTACCTGGCGGACGCCGCCGGGCGCGAGGAGATGGCGGCCTTGCCGCAGGCACGCATTACCTTCAATTACCTGGGCCAGTTCGACCAGCAGTTCGACAGCGCGGCGCTGTTCCAGCCGCTGGATGCCCCGGCCGGCCTGGCCCACGACCCCGACGCGCCGCTGCCCAACTGGCTGAGTGTCGATGGCCAGGTGTATGGCGGCGCCTTGCAGCTGCGCTGGACTTTCAGCGCCGAACGCTACGACAGGCAGACCATTGCCGCGCTGGCCGAAGCGTACCGCCTGGAGCTGCTGGCATTGGTGGAGCATTGCCTGGCCGAGGGCAATGGTAGTTTCACCCCTTCGGATTTCCCGCTGGCGCACCTGACGCAAGCGCAGATCGACGCCCTGCCGGTGCCGGCAGCGCAGATCGAGGACGTGTACCCGCTGAGCCCTATGCAGGAGGGCATGCTGCTGCATACCCTGCTGGAGCCGGGCACCGGCCTGTACTACATGCAGGACCGCTACCGCATCAACAGTGCGCTGGACCCTGATCGCTTCGCCCAGGCCTGGCAGGTCGTGGTGGCGCGCCACGAAGCCCTGCGCGCCTCGTTCAGCTGGAACAGCGGTGAGGCGATGTTGCAGATCATTCACAAGCCGGGCGACCTGGCCGTCGACTACCAGGACTGGCGCGGGCTTGCCGAGGCTGCCCAGGAGCAACGCCTGCAAGCCTTGCACAAGCAGGAGCGCGAGGCGGGCTTTGCCTTGCTCAGCGAGGCACCGTTCCACCTGCGCCTGGTGCGCGTGGCAGACGAGCGCTACTGGTTCATGATGAGCAACCACCACATCCTGATCGATGCCTGGTGCCGCTCGCTGTTGATGAACGACTTCTTCGAGGTTTACCAGGCACTTGGCGAGGGCCGCCAGGCGCAGTTGCCGGTGCCGCCGCGTTACCGCGACTACATTGGCTGGCTGCAACGCCAGGGGCTGGACGATGCGCGGGCCTGGTGGCAGGCCAACCTGGCCGGGTTCGAGCGCGCCACGGCGCTGCCCAGTGACCGCCCATTGCGCCATGACCATGCCGGCAGCGGCATGGTCGTGGGCGACTGCCATACCCGCTTGCAGGTGAGCGAGGGCGTGCGCCTGCGCGAACTGGCGCAGGCGCACCAGCTGACCGTCAACACCTTTGCCCAGGCGGCCTGGGCCCTGCTGCTGGCGCGTTACAGTGGCGAGCGTGACGTGGCCTTTGGCGTGACCGTGGCCGGCCGCCCGGTCAGCATGCCGCAGATGCAGCGCACCGTGGGCCTGTTCATCAACAGCGTCGCGTTGCGCGTGCGCCTGCCGCTGGCCGGGGAGCGTTGCAGCGTGCGCCAGTGGTTGCACAGCCTGCTGCAAAGCAACATGGAGCTGCGCGAGTACGAGTACCTGCCCTTGGTGGCGATCCAGGAGTGCAGCCAACTGCCCAAGGGCCAGCCGCTGTTCGACAGCTTGTTCGTGTTCGAGAACGCCCCGGTGGAAACCGCCGTGCTCGACCATGCGCAGCACCTGAACGCCAGCTCCGACTCGGGCCGTACCCACACCAACTTCCCGCTCACGGCGGTGTGCTACCCCGGCGATGACCTGGGCCTGCACCTGTCGTTCGACCAGCGCTACTTCGACTACCCGACCGTCGAGCGCCTGCTGGCCGAGTTCAAGCGGCTGTTGCTGGCGCTGGTAGAGGGCTTTGCCGGGGAGGTGAGCGAACTGCCGTTGCTGGGCGCCGAAGAGCAGCGCTTCCTGCTGGAAGACTGCAACAGCACCGAACGGGCTTATCCGCTGGAGCAAAGCTACGTTGCCCAGTTCGAAGCGCAAGTGGCCGCGCACCCGCAGCGTGTCGTTGCCCGCTGCCTGGAAGCCGCCTACGACTATGCCGGTCTGAACCTGGCCGCCAACCGCCTGGGCCACGCACTGATCCTGGCCGGCGTGAAGGTCGACCAGCCGGTGGCGCTGCTGGCCGAGCGCGGCCTGCCGCTGCTGGGCATGATCGTTGGCAGCTTCAAGGCCGGCGCCGGCTACCTGCCGCTGGACCCTGGCCTGCCAGCGGCGCGCCTGCAAAGCATCATCGAGCTCAGCCGCACGCCGGTGCTGGTGTGCAGCGCCGCTTGTGCCGAGCAAGGGCGGCAACTGTTGAGTGCGCTGCCCGCGCAGGCGCGCCCGCAACTGCTGGTGTGGGAGGAAATCCAGGCCAGCCAGGTCGCCAGCCACAACCCTGGGATTCACAGCGGGCCGGACAACCTGGCCTACGTGATCTACACCTCAGGTTCCACCGGCCTGCCCAAAGGCGTGATGGTCGAGCAGCGCGGCATGCTCAACAACCAGTTGAGCAAGGTGCCTTACCTGGGCCTCAGCGAGCAGGATGTGATAGCCCAGACGGCGTCGCAGAGTTTCGACATTTCCGTGTGGCAGTTCCTGGCTGCGCCGCTGTTCGGGGCTACCGTGCAGATCGTGCCGAACGCCATCGCCCATGATCCGCAGGGCCTGCTGGCGCATGTGCAGGCCAGTGGCATCACCGTGCTGGAAAGCGTGCCATCGCTGATCCAGGGCATGCTGGCCAACGACCATCAGGCGCTCGATAGCCTGCGCTGGATGCTGCCAACCGGCGAGGCCATGCCACCGGAGCTGGCCGCGCAGTGGCTGCAGCGCTACCCGCAGGTGGGGCTGGTGAACGCCTATGGCCCGGCGGAGTGCTCGGATGACGTGGCGTTCTTCCGGGTCGATGCTGCCTCGACTCAAGGCGCCTATTTGCCGATCGGCACGCCGACCGACAACAACCGCCTGTACCTGTGCGGGGACGATCAGGCACTGGTGCCGCTGGGCGCGGTGGGTGAACTGTGCGTGGCTGGCACCGGCGTTGGCCGTGGCTACATTGGCGACCCGGTGCGCACGGCGCTGGCCTTCATCCCGCACCCGTACGGTGCGCCGGGCGAGCGCCTGTACCGTACTGGCGACCTGGCGCGGCAGCGCCCGGACGGTGTGCTGGAGTACGTTGGGCGCATCGACCACCAGGTGAAGATTCGCGGTTATCGCATCGAGTTGGGCGAGATCGAGGCGCGCCTGCACGAACAGGCACAAATCCGCGATGCTGCCGTGGGGGTGCAGGAGGGTGCCAATGGCAAGCACTTGGTCGGTTACCTGGTTGCGCACCAGGGCATTGCCGGGGACGCTGAATTGCTGGAGCGGATCAAGCAACGCCTGCGCGCCGAGTTGCCGGAGTACATGGTGCCGTTGCACTGGGGCTGGTTCGACAGCCTGCCGCACAATGCCAACGGCAAGCTGGACCGCAAGGCCCTGCCAGCCATCGACATCGGTGGCCAGCACAGCCAGGCCTACCAGGCACCGCGCAATGAGCTGGAAGACGTACTGGCGGGTATCTGGGCCGAGGTGCTCAAGGCTGAGCGGGTCGGGGTGCACGACAACTTCTTCGAGTTGGGCGGGCACTCGTTGCTGGCCACGCAGATAGCCTCGCGGGTGCAGAAGCAGTTGCAGTTGAACGTGCCGCTGAGGGCGATGTTCGAGTGCAGTACCGTGGCGGAGCTGGCCGAGTACGTGCAGGGGCTGCAGGGCAGTGCGCTGGATGACGACAAGGTCGATCGGCTAAGTGACCTGATGGCGGAGCTGGAGGGGTTGTAAACCGCAGGCTATGCCCCTGCCGCCAATGTCTGGCGGCGGGGGTAGGCCATGCAAACAAGATGACTGCATTTACATCGCAGCGTTGATGAAAGCTTCATCATAGGACTTTGCGCTGTAGCGGGTCAGAAACGCTTCACCATTCCCGAACGGCTCGATGCGCTGGTGTGCAAGCATGTAGAACCGGTGGCAGTTCATTACGATTTCTTCGGTGTAGTGAGACGATACCAACACGCTGGCCCCATCTGCACACGCGTTCTTTATGCCCAGCCAGATGTAGTGTCGAAACTCAGGGTCTATGCCGGCGGTCGGTTCGTCGAGGATGATCAGGTCACCACCCATGAGCAGTAGTGTGAGGGTGATGAAACTGCGGATTTCGCCGTAGCTGCAGGTCGATGCCTTTTTCTCAGAGAGGTTGGCGTAGCGCTTTGACAACGCAGGCGACCACTGGCAGAGGCGCGCAAGGGCCTGATGGTGACTGGGTGCCGATGTTGAATTCAACTGGGTGATCAGTTCATAGGCCTCGCCCATTTTCAGCAGCGGCGGTGGCGTTAGTACTTGCGTCAGGTAAAGCTGGCACTTGGAAACGTTGATGATATTGCCTTGGCTAGGCCTTCTGACATTGCATATCAAATCGAAAAGTGTCGTTTTGCCCGCGCCGTTGCATCCCAGTATTCCGACTGCCTCACCTTCGCTTAGGCTCAGCGAGATGTTCTGGAGAAGCGGCGTGTCGGGGTGGGAAAAGCTGAGTTTGTCGAGCGTCAGAAGATTCATTCAATATCGATTCCAGATGGGTTGGATTCTGAATAACTTCGCTGTGACATAAAACCCTATTGCTGAGGCAGCAACGGCTGCAGAGAAGCTCACGCTGAGTGATAGCTGCCCATTGATGATGTTTGCGCTCAAGTAAAGCGGATTGATCGCGCCGAGCCAGTGCGAGGTGTTGGAAGGTGCGCTACCCAGGTAACCAGAAAAGAGCATGAGAAACGAAAGGAATGAAAATACCGTGCCGGCGGTACTGAACCTGATCGGCAGCGCAGCAATGGCCAGGCCTATGCAGGAAAATAGTAAATAGCTTGTGTAGAAAGCCGTTGTGAGATGCAGGAATTCTGGCAGCGAGTAGGGGCCGTACAGTGGTTTGGTGATGATGTAGAAGGCGCTTGAATACAGCAGGCTGATCACGCTATAGCTGAGGGCATGTGACGTCAGGAACAGCGTGATGGCCTCCCGTCGGTAGATGAATGAACGGACAAAACCGCTCTCCCGTCTGCCAATCAAGTAGAAGCTCAGGCCGAAAAAGGCGACGTTTGCGGAGATGTAGGCGTAAAACCAGGCCGCGGAGTGCGTATAACTGGAAGCTGACAGGCCCGTAAATGAAGCGTTCTGCTGTCAGGATTGAGGGGTGTCAAGTTTTCCGCTGAATATTCAGTTTCTAGGAGTAGGTGCGTTTGTTGGGGTGGTGATGCTTGTTGTGAGGGCCGTCTGAAGGATGTCTCTGAAAATTAATTGATTAGTGGTATTGGGCGGGGCTTTTCAGTTTTTGGTGTGGGCCGTTTCCTACTGGCTTGTAAGGCGTATAGGAATTTTTATTATGAATACTCTATTTGTGATGAGCGGTATCGATAGTTCTGGTGCGCAATTAAGTGTTACAAGGTATAACTTTTCTGCCGAATTCTAGAGCGAGCACCGTGCGGGCGGCGCTCGCTATTTGCAGCACTCACCTCAGGCGCTAGCGCTTGCCAAGAATCTTCCCAAGCATCTCCGGCCGTGGTGCGCCTTGCTGGCTCTGCAGCTGACCCTGGTCATCCTGGTAGAAAATCGCTGGGGTGGCCTGCAACCCCATCTCTTCCATCAACGCCATGTTTGCCGCCAGCTTTTGCTGAACCGCCGGCGGCACCTGCTTCAGCGCTGTCAGGGTGCTGGCCTTGCCGGCCTTCTCATGCGCGTGCAAAGCCTTGGCCGGGTCTTGTGCCGCCAGCAGGGCGGCCGACTTGCCTGGGCTGTCTTCGCGGATGATGCCGACCATGATGTGGCGCAACTGCACCTTGCCCGACTCGACCCAAGGCCGTGCCTGTTCCCAGAACATGTTGCAGTACGGGCAGTTGGGGTCGCTGAACAGGTACACCTTGCGCGGTGCATCGTCCCTGCCATCGGCGATCCACGCGGTTTTTTCCATCTTCGCCCAGATTTCCTTGCTCATCGGCGCATACACCAGCTTTTCCAGCGGCTCTGCGCTCAGGTCCTTGCCCTGTTCGTCGAACAGGTTGCCGACCAGTACGTGCTTGCCGTCGGGCGTCAGGTACAGGGCCAGGGCGTTGTTCTGGTACTCGGCGGCGTAACCGCGCAGGCCGTTGGGGGCGTCGAAGCTGCCTTTGATCACGGCACCCTTGGCTTGCAGTTGCTGAACCGCCTTGGGCAGCTCTTCGGCCTGCAAGGCGGGGGCGGCCAGCAGGGCCAGGGACAGGGGCAGCAGTGCAGTCAATCGCATTTCAGTTTCCTTGTGCGGCAGGGGCGGGCGCAGCGGCCCGCTCGAAAGGTTCCAGGGCGTGGCGCAGGCTGGCCCGGGACAACTCGCCCAGGTGGCTACCGACCAGCCGCCCCTGGGCGTCATAGAACAGCGTGGTGGGCAGGGCCATCGAACCGACGCGTTGGGCCAGCAGGCCGGTGCCGTCGAACAGCACGTGGGTCAGGCTCAGGCCGGTGGTGGCGAGGAAGGTGCTGACGTTTTCCGGGGTTTCGCCCTGGTTGACGAACAGGAAGGTCACGTTCGGGTATTCGCTCTGCGCCTGCTGCAGCACCGGCATTTCGCGCCGGCAGGGTGGGCACCAGGTGGCCCAGAGGTTGATCACCAGCGGTGTACCGCGGTAGCTGTGCAGCGCCACGGGCTGGCCGCCGGCATTGCGCAGGTTCAGTTCGGGGAGTTCGGTGCCCTTGCTGTACAAGTGCCCGCCAAAGCTGGCCAGGCCCCAGAACAGCGCGCCGCTGAACAGCGCCCAGCCGAGCGGGCGGCGCAGGCCTGGGTGGCGCCAGCCCTGCCACAGGGCACCGCCCACGATACCCGCCAGGCCCGACCAGAACAGAAAGCCGCCATCACGGATGTCGATGATTTGCAGCGGATCGTCCCGGTACATCGGCCAGTACGCCAGCAAGAACCCCGCCCGCGCGCTGAGCAAGCCAAGCAGAAACAGGTTGAACAGCGCCGACTCCGGGCTTTCACCGCCGCGCCGTGCGACCCACCAGCCGACCACGCTGGCGATCACCAGCGCGGTGAGCATGAGCAGGTGGTTCAGGGCCATGGTCAGCGGCCCCAGGGTCACGGTGAGCATCAGCCTTGGCTCCTGGTCTGGGCCCAGTGTTGCTGGAACGCGGCGGCGTCCACTTCACCGGTGATGCGCCGCGCGCGGCGCTCTTCGCCTTCTGGGCCGATCCAGATAATGCTGGGCGGGCCCGGTACCTGGTAGCGTTGTAGCAGCGCTTTGCTGGCGGGGCTGTCGGCGGTCACGTCCAGCCGCAGCAGGTGCACGCCGGCCAGCCCGGCCTGCACGTCGCTGCGGCTGAACACTTGATTTTCCATCACTTTGCACGACACGCACCAGTCGGCGTAGTAGTCGAGCATGACCCACTGCCCGCGAGACTTGGCGGCATCGAGTTCGCGTTGCAGGTCTTCTGGGCGGCTGAGGGTGACGAAGCTATCCTCGGCGTGCGCAGCAGTGGCTGGCGCGGCTGCCCCCCCGGCGAATGGGCGCAGGGGTTGCCAGAGGTCGTCGCCGCCGGCTGCCGCGCCGACCAACAGCAAGCCCCCCCACAGCGCCCCCAGCAGCGGCACTGCGCGCAGTGCCGGCAACCGCTGCAGGGCCGGCCAGGCTGCCCAGGCCAGGGCGACCAGCCAGGCACCGGCAAGGGCCAGCAGCAGGCTGGCCGGCAGCAGGCTGCGCACGGTGTACAGCGCCATGGCCAGGAACACGAAGCCGAATACCGCCTTTACCCGGTCCATCCAGGCGCCCGGGCGTGGCAGGTAGCGGTTGCCCAGGGTGACCAGCAACAGCAGCGGCACGCCCATGCCCAGGCCAAGGGCAAACAGCACCAGCGCGCCTTGCAGCACATCGCCGCTTTGCGCGATGTACAGCAGCGCCCCGGCCAGAGGCGCGGTCATGCAGGGGCCCAGCAGCAAACCGGACAACGCGCCCAGTAAGGCCGCACCATACAGGTTGCCGCCGCGGGTGCCTCGCCCGGCCCGGTCGAGACGATCACGCAGGGCGGCGGGCAACTGCAGTTCGAAGGCGCCGAACATCGGCAGGGCGAGGATGATGAACAGCCCCGCCAGGCTGCCCAGCAGCCAGGGTTGTTGCAGCCAGGCTTGCAGGCTGGCGCCTAGCAGCGCGGCGACCACGCCCAGGGCGGCGTAGACCAGGGCCATGCTCAGTACGTAGACCCCGGCCAGCAGCCAACCGCGGCGGGCGCTGGCACCGTTGCCCAACACCAGCCCGGCGAGAATCGGCAGCATCGGCAGCGAGCAGGGGGTAAAGGCCAGCAACAGTCCCAGGCCGAAGAAGGCCAGCAGGCTCCAGGCCAGGTGCCCCTGTTGCAGGCCGCTGGCCAGGGCCTGGTCGCTGGCTTGTTCGGCGGCCGGCGCTACGCTGCCGCCCAGGTCGATGCTGGTGGTCTGTGGCGGGTAGCACAGGCCGGCGTCGGCGCAGCCCTGCCAGCCCAGGCGCAACTGGCCATGGGCGTTGGCCGGCAGCAGCAGCTCGAGCTGGTCACGGTACACCGCGCTGTCGCCGAAGAACTCGTCATGGTGGTTGAGTGCCGGCGGCAATTGCGGCTGTTGATCGCTCGGCAGGCCATCGAATTTGAGGCGCTTCTGATACAGGTAGTAGCCCGGCTTGATCTGGAAGTACAGGCGCATCTGGCCGTCGGCCTGGCGGTCGTGGGTCAGTACGAAGGCCTGCTCGACCGGCAGGAAATCGGGTTTGACGTCGAACGGGTTGGCTTGCAGGGGGCCAGCCAGTAGCAGTGTCAGGAAGAGCAGGAGAACGCGCATGTCTTCGCCTTGGCAGAACGGGGAATGGGGCCATGCTGGCTGGGGTTGATTAAATGAAGGTTAACGGCGGTTTTGAAGGGGGTGTGAGGGTTTTCGGTGCTTGACGGGGGATTTGCAGCGCCTGTGAGATCGAGCGCCGAATCTCCAAAGGCGAACACCTATCAGCCCAAGCACGGATCCTCCGCTTAAAACCCGACACACCGCGACATATTGTCGGCTTGACTTTGCCTGTCCTCGCTAAATTGCTGTAAAGTTGACGTTCAGGTCAGCTTTCTTCAAGCCAGGCCCAGAATCAGAAGAAAGGGCAGACCCTCGACTGCCCAGAGGATCAAGCATGTCCAACCGTGATATTTCCAGGCGCGCCTTCCTGCAAGGCGGCCTGGTCGCTGGTGTCGGTGTGACCATGGCGCCACTTGGCAGCCAGGCATTCGCCGCGCTGATGGAGGAACGCGTCACCGCTTCGCCGCAGAAGTGGATGAACCATGACGGCAAGGCGCGTTTCCGTAACGATGCGTTGTCCAAGGTCTGCGGCGACAAGGTGTTCGCCCGCGACATCCGTGCCAAGGACATGCCAGGCTGGCCGGTGCAGCAGGGCCATGCCTTGCTGCTCAAGGCCACCAAGGCTGACCGCATCTATGCCGGGCATGACCTGAGCCTGCTGGGGGCAGACCTGCAACCAGACCGTGTCGTCACCGCCGCCGACCTGGAACAGGACGGCATCGCCTGGCCCGAAGCGCACTCGCCCGACCCACTGCTGCCGCCCGGCCAAGTACCGATGTTCATCGGCCACCCCGTGGCAATCCTGATCTGGCACGATTTCGAGCGTTTCCGCCAGGCCAAGCGCAAGCTGCAGTTCAACGACCAGGCGATCCGCTACGGCGCCCAGGCCCCGCTGTACCAGCGTGACCCGTATGGCAGCTTCCGCTTCGTGCGGGTGGGCGGCGCCACGCCGTTCGACGACGATGAGTTCTCCAGCCTGAAGAATTCCATGCTGTTCCCCACCATCCTCAACCGCAAGCCGGTGTGGTCGAAACAGCCCAACCAGCATGGTGACCTGACCGAGCAGGGGCTGTTCTACGCCAACCGTATGGCCGAACAGCTGGACAACCCGCCCGAGGACTGGCTGGTGTTCGACGAGCGCTACAAGACGCCGTCCATCGAACCTGCCGCGCTGGAGCCGGACAACGGCAACGGCTGGTACGACCGGGCCAGCGGCACGCTGCACTTCGTGGTTGCCACCCAGTGCCCGTTCGAAGTGGCGCAGGAATGCGTGCACATGATCAAGCCGTCGCGGTTTGCCCTGAACACCCTGAACATGCACCCCGGCTACACCGTGGGCTACGGCTCCAAGGACAACAACATCTTCGTCTTCTACGCTGCCGTGGCTGCGCTGTACGGCGACGGGGTACCGGTCCGCCTGGCCAATGACCGCTACGAGCAGTTCCAGAGCGGCATCAAGCGCCATGCCTTCGATATCCGCTACCAACTGGCGGTGGACAAGAAAGACAACAGCTTCAAGATTTTCCGCGCCGACATGAGCTGCGACGGTGGCGGGCGCATCAACTACAGCCCGTCGGTGGCCGCAGTGGGTGCGACCGCAGCGCAGTCGATCTATTACATGCCGCAGAACGACCTGTCGGTGACTGCCTATTACTCGCGTGGCGTGGAGGCGGGTTCCATGCGCGGCTATGGCACCCTGCAGAGCATGGCGGCGACTGAAATGATGGTCGATGAAATCGCCGGCCGCCTGGGCGTGGATGCCATCGACCTGCGCCGTGCCAACGCGCTGAAGTCGGGCATGAAGAACACCCAGGGGGCGGTGCCGGCCGGCGCCCTGCGCCTGTACGAAATTCTCGACAAGGCCGCCGTGCACGACTGGTGGCGCAACCGTGACGCACGCAAGCAGCAGATGGATGCCAAGGACCAGGATCACTGGTACGGCGTGGGTTTCGCCATCTGCCAGAAAGACTTCGGGACTGGCGCGGAAGCGCCGATGGCCAGCGTCGAGTTCAGCCGCGACGGGCGCATCAGCCTGCGCCACATCGGTACCGAACTGGGCACTGGCATGTCCACTTCGCAGGCCCTGGTGGTCAGCGACTTCCTTGGCCGTTCGGCCGATGAGGTGCGCACTGCCGTTACCGAGTGGCCAGAGCTGCAGCTGACCACCAGCGGCAACCCGTACCTGATCAGCCAGCCCGAACAGGACGCTGCCCTGCGTAACCCGCGCTGGGTGGGCAAGCTGGCGTCGCCATCGTCGGCGACCAACTCGGCGTTCTATTTCAGCCACGCTACCCGCGAAGCTGCACGGGTACTGTTCAACCACGGCCTGTGGCCGGCGGCCATGGCCATCTGGCGCCAGGGGCCTTACGGCGGGCAGGCCAACCCGCTGGTGGTGCGCCGCGAGAACGCTGTGTGGGTCAACGGTGAGCTGACCGGCAACGGCCTGGCTCCGATCCCGTTCGCCCAACTGGCGCAAAAGGCCCATGACATGGGCCTGGTCACCGGTGTGAGCGTCCACGGCTTCAACCGCTGGAGCTGGGCCGAAGCCGACTTCGTCATCGACGGTGTGCGCGAGCGCTTCCCGCTCGACGCCGTGGCCGTGAAATACGGCGACGGCGCGGTCAACGCCAAGAAAGCGCAGATGAGCAGCCACGGTTATCACCTGCTCGACCGGCAGAACGCGGCGTACCCCGATACCCAGCTGAACAACGCCATGGTCACCTACTACAGCCCGGTGGCGACCATTGTCGAAGTCAAGGTCAACAAGGGCACCCACGAAGTGCAAGTGCTCAACCACCACAGCTGGGTCGAGTGCGGCCGGGCGCTGGTGCCGGAGCTGGTCAAAGGCCAGCTCGAAGGTGGCATTGCCATGGGTATCGGGCACGCCCTGACCGAAGAAATGCCAATGTACGAGGGCGGGCCCGGGGAGGGCGACTGGAACTTCAACCGCTACCGCCTGCCGCATGCGCGCGATGTGGCGGTGTGGCAGCAGACCAGCGAAATTCTGCCGCCGCTGTCACCCACCGACCCGTCCAAGGGCATTGCCGAAGTGGTGATGATCCCGGTCGTCGGTGCCATCGGCAATGCCGTCGCGCATGCCATTGGCAAGCGCGTGCGCGATCTGCCCATTACCCCAGCCCGTATCAAGGAGGCCCTCAATGGCTAACCGCCCACTGCAACTGACCCTCAACGGTCAACCGGTCGGCCCGGTCGAGGTCCCCGACGACCTGGCGATGCTCGACTACCTGCACGAACACCAGAACCTCACCGGTTCGCGCCTGGGCTGCGGCCAGGGCATCTGCCACGCCTGCGTGGTGATCGTGGACAACCCGGACGGCACCTGCGAAGAAGTGCGCACCTGCATCACCGGTGCCCACTACTTTGCAGGCAAGAAAGTGCGCACCATCGAAGGCCATGCCAGCAAGGACGAGGCCGGCAACCTGACGCTGAACCCGATCCAGCAGAAGTTCGTCGACCTGTTCGCCTTCCAGTGCAGTTACTGCGCACCAGGCTTCGTCAACGCCGCTACCGTGCTGGTGGAAACCGCCCAGCGCCAGCCGCTGAACAAGAGCGAAGTGCAAGACCGCATCGAGGCCAGCCTCGGGCACCACATCTGCCGGTGCACTGGCTACGTGCGTTACTACGACGCCACCCGCCAGGTGCTCAACGACCTCGGCCTGGTCAAGGAGGGTTGAACATGGGCTTCGTACGTAGCGCATTGGCGCTGGCGTTGGGTGTTGCCGTCAGTTCGGCGGCCCTGGCCGCCGATGAAGCGCAGGTCAAGCGCGGTGAATACCTGGCCCGCGCCGCCGACTGCATGGCCTGCCACACCGCCGAAGGTGGCGCACCGTATGCCGGCGGCCTGCCGATCCATTCGCCGTTCGGCACCATCTACGGCAGCAACATCACCCCGGACAAGCAGTACGGCATCGGCAACTACAGCGCCGACGAGTTCTTTGCAGCAGTCACGCAGGGCAAGCGCAAGGATGGTGCCAACCTTTATCCCGCGATGCCTTACACCTCGTACCACCTGATCAAGCGCGAAGACTCGGACGCGATTCTTGCCTACCTGAAAACCGTACCGCCGATCAACCGCCCGGCCCCGCAGACGGCGCTGCGCTTCCCGTTCAACGTGCGCATGGGCCTGAGCGGCTGGAACCTGTTGTATGGCAAGAGCGTGCAGCTGCAGCCAGCCGAGGGCAAAAGCCCGGCCTGGCAGCGTGGCCAGTACCTGGTCGAAGTCATGGGCCACTGTGGCGAGTGCCACACCCCACGCAATGCGATCGGTGCACTGCAGCAGGACCAGCGCCTGAGCGGCGGCCTGCTGGCGGGTTACCTGGCGCCCAGCCTGCTGGCGCAAGACCTGGCTGAGCGGGGCTGGACCCAGCCAGACTTGACCACCTTCCTCAAGCACGGCATCAGCGCCCAGGGCAGTATGTTCAACGAGATGTTCCCGGTGGTGCACCACAGCACCCAGCACCTGGAGGACGCCGACCTGGCGGCCATGGCCACCTACCTGCTGGGCGACCAGCCGCCCGCTGCCAAGGTCATCCAGCCGGTTGCCCTGGCGCAGATGAGCGACAGTGCCCAGCGCGGCCACCAGCAGTACCTGAACGTTTGCGCCGGCTGCCATGGGGTCGACGGCGAGGGCAAGCCACACGTCGCCGTGGCCATGCAGGGCAATACCGTGCTGCGCCAGGCCGACTCGCGCAACCTGGTCAAGGTCATCCTCGAAGGCATCCGCGAACAACAGTTCACCGGCTTCGAGCGCATGCAGCCGATGCCGGGCTTTGCCGATAAGCTCGATGACCGGCAGGTGACGGACATGGTCAACTACCTGCGCCAGGCCTGGGGTGGATTGCCCGGTGACCTGAAGGTCCAGCAGCTCGCCGAGCTGCAGGCGGAGTAACCGGTGCAGCATCTCGATCTTCAGGTGATACGCCAGGCCTTGCAGTGGTCGTGCAGCGGTCAGCGGGTGTGGTTGTGCACGGTACTCGCCACCTACGGTTCGGCGCCGCGTGCACCGGGGTCGCTGCTGGCGGTCAACGCCAGCGGCCAGTGGCTGGGGTCGTTGTCTGGCGGCTGCGTAGAGGACGACTTCCTGCACCGTGTGGCCTTGGGCGAGTTCGCCGAGCCGGTCACCCTTGTGCGTTACGGCGATGGCAGCGACCCCCGCTCGGGCATTCGCCTGCCGTGCGGCGGGGTGCTGGAAGTGCTGGTGGAAAACCTGGCGGCCGAGTGCGACGTGCAGGCCCACCTGCGCGAGTTGCAAAGCGCATTGCTGGGGCAGCGCCGGTTGTTGCGTGAAGTGCGCCTGCCCGACGGCAACCGCCAGTTGGTGCCTGACACCAGCCAGGGGCCGCGGGTGCAGCGTGAGCCCACCTGTGTACGGCTGCGCGTCGGCGCCGCCCAGCGCCTGCTGCTGGCGGGCTATTCCAGCGTGGCGCACTGTTGCGCCGAGTTCGGCAAAGGCCTGGGCTTCGAAGTGATTCTCTGCGAGCCACGTGATGAAGTGCTCGACGGCGTGCACCTGGACGGCATCGAGCTACGCCGCGAGCTGCCGTCGGAATTTATCGCCAATGGCGGTTGCCATGCCGACACGGCGGTGGTTGCATTGACCCATGATCCGAAAATCGATGACCTGGCCATGCTTGAAGCGGTGCGTACCGAAGCGTTCTACATCGGCGTGATGGGCTCGAAGGCCACCTCTGACAAGCGTCGCGAGCGCTTGCAGCGCATCGGTGGCCTCAGTAGCGACCAGTTGGCGCGTATCCATGCGCCGATCGGCCTCAACCTGGGTAGCAAGACCCCGGCGGAAATCGCCCTGGCGGTGCTGGCCGATATCTTGCGCCTGCGCAACGGCATTGGGCGGGCGGCACTATGAGTGTGGTGGCGTTGGTGTTGGCGGCTGGCAGCAGCTTACGCTTCGGCGGTGACAAGCGCCGGGCGCTGATGGCGGATGGTCGCAGCCTGCTGGTGCACAGTGTCGAACGTGCCTGCGCGGTGTTTGAGGAGGTGCGGGTGGTGTTGCGCGCCGGCGAACGGGCAGAGGCGCTGGGTTTGCCATCGGCGTGCCGGGTCATTTCCAGTGTCGATTGCGCACGGGGCATGGGCCATAGCCTGGCGGCCGGCGCCGCCTCGCTGGCAGATTGCGAGGCGCGGGCGGTAGCGGTTGTGTTGGGCGACATGCCCTGGGTGGCGCCCGCCACGCTTGGCTTGCTTGCACGCCAGGCCAGTGCGTCAACGATAGTCCTGCCTTGGCATGCCGGGCGGCAGGGCCATCCGGTGTTGTTCGGCCGTGATTTCTGGCCGGCGCTTGTCCGGTTGCAGGGTGATGAAGGGGCGCGATCGGTAGTGAAGGCTCACCCAGAAAGTTGCGTCAGGGTGCACGTGCAGGACGTCGGCGTGCTTCAGGATGTCGACAGGCCGGAGGCATTGAACCCGCACGTCAGGGCCTAATCCTCCCCTTCGTCAGCCCATTCATAGGGTTGCAGTTCGCTCAATTGGGAGAGCAGCAGCAGATGCTCCACCACCTTGAGCTTTTCAAGCCGCTCAAGGCTGTCTGACCCTCCCAGCATCAAGGCGGGGACAAAGCCATACATTTCATCTACGCCCAAGGTGCCGAGCCGTTCCCTGGCAGGTTCGAACAGGTCGTCGAAATAGATGCATTCGGTCATTAGCCACATGAGCAAACCATGGATCTTGTTGTCGCGTTCTTCGTCTCCTGAACTGTGAGCGCCATCGAGGTAGCGGGAATGGTAGGCCGCGATGGTCAGCACCGAGCCGGTTTTCTCACCCCATAGGTACAGGTCGCCAAAAGCGCTGCGGGCGATGAGGTGATAAGTGTCGCATGCTTCGAAGTGCGTACCTGCCAACCAAGAGGCCACTACCTCCTGGTATTCCTGGGGATTTACCAGCCAGAACAAGCCGCCGCCGTAGCCGCACCAGCCGTGGTCTTGCCAGTATTCAAGGAGGCGGTTCGGGAGTTTGCCTCTGTAATGATCGATGGCGGCAGGTGGCACGGGCTGCTGGCCGATGGGGGCGCCGAAGGTTTCCAGGAAAATGCTGAAGACTACGTCCATGGTTTCGAGTCCCTTTTGGGTTTTTAGAAGTCGGAGAAGCGGTAGGGCTCAAGTGCAGTTAGCTTTGAGAGCATTATTAAATGTTCCAGGGTGTTTACTTTTTCGATTCGCTCTAAACTCGCTTTCCCACCAAAGGCAAGTGCGGGGTTGAATCCATACATTTCATTGTGATTGAGTATGCCAAGTTTTTTCCTTGCTGCTTCGAATAACCCTTCGAAATCATTGCTGTCCTTTTTTGTCTGTAGGAAGAATGATTGCACATGTCTGTCGATGTTAGAGGTGCGGCGGTTGTTGCCGCAGTAATGTGAGATATGGCTGGCAATGCTCAGTGAAAAGCCTGTTCTTTCACCGTACAAGTATAGATCGCCGAATGCCCCACGCGCGATTACGTGATAGTTGTCATGCGCGGCCAAGGGCGTGCCATTGATCCAATACGCAACGACACCCTCATACTCTTGAGGGTCGACCGTCCAAAAAATGCCGTCACCGTATCCGCACCACCCGTATTTTGCCCAATATTCCATCAATTTTTCTGGTAGTTTTCCCCTGTAGCGTTCGATGGCCGAGGCAGGTACCTCCTGCCTGAGAATAGGTTGTCCAATTTTTTCGATGAAGGAGGCGTAGACGTCATCCATTATGAGGTCCCTATCAATCTAGCATTTGTGTAATTTGATGTTCATGAAGGAAGCACCGCTGCCCGATTTCAATGTTTGTTCGGCAGCTGTCTGCATACTCTTGATCTTGCTTTTCCACTGGGGGCCTATGGTGGAGTTGACTTGCCTGTCCCCGAAATCGTCAATGGCATCTTTGCCTCCGGCGGTCAAATCAGGGTTGTGCAAGGCTGCAAGCGTTGCCATGGTCTCCTTAGCTAATCTTGCAGCCATCCTTTGGGCCTCAAATAGACTCATCTCGTCCGGCAAATCATCCAGTATCCGCTGCTCCAACTTGTCTTGCATCTTCTTGCGAGCTTTGCGTGCCAAAATTGGGTTTCGCTTTACGGGATTGGCGACATTTTCCAAAAACTCTTTAACCGTCAGTCGATTCAACCCCTCCTGCTGCCCCTTCAATTGCCGTTCAAACTCGCCATGCTTCGATGCTGGCAATTTGTCCGCCTTGAAACACGCCACGGTGTGCAATGGCATGCTAGCGGGCTTGACTGTCGAGGGCTCATGTTCTTTTCCCGCCTGCCGGTTCGGCTGAACTGGCTGCGGCTCATTCCCCGCACCCTTGCGCCGTTCCGGCACTTGCAGATCTGGCCGTTTCTTCAACCCTTCCTCATGCTTGAGCATCCATTGCCCAAGGCGCGCGCCTTTGCTGCTGGCGGCCATTTCCTGCGCGAGCACCCGTGCGTCACCGCGACCGCGGGTAAGGTACGAGACGATCGCCCCCAACAGCAGCACCACTACTTCCACGTGGCCCAAGGCGATGTGATGGGCAGCCCTGGAAATCGCCTGCGGATCATCGCCCCCAAAGGGGTTGTAGCTATCGTCCCGCGTGCCCTCCCAGGCTATGCGAATGCCATCGAGGTAGTACTCGCCGATGCGGGGCAGGCCTTCAATGAAGAACTCGGCGATGGAGGCAAGCCCCAGTACGCCAAGTATCCAGCCGCTGACCTTGAGGCCCATCGCCGCGCCAGCGCCGGCCAAGGGAATGGCCCCTGCACCTGCGCCAAATGCCCCGATGCCAGCGCCAATGGCGCCGCCGGTGAGGGTGCTGCCGACGACGATCATCGCCATCTCCCTCACCACCTTGAGCAGTTCGTTGAGGATGCTGGCGATTTCCAGGTCGGCAAAGCGTTGGTGCAGGATACTGCCGGCCTGCCACTCGGCCTGGTTGAAGGCCGACTGGACGGCCCTGACCCGACGTAGGTTGAGGGCCAGTGAGGCCACAGGTTCATTGAGGTAGCTACGAAATTGGGCGCGTCCCTGATAGCCCATTTCATCGGTAACACGTGATTCGATCTCGAACCACGAGGGCACGAGGTAATCCAGGTGCATGAGGTGTCTCCCTGACAGCGTGTGCAGGGGGAAATCCCATCATGGATTCGGTTCGGAAATTCCTGAGTCGGCTGTAGGAAAAGGAGACTTCGTTCAAGGCGGTCGCACGCGCTCAAGCCGCGCTCGCCCAGCCCACCTGCAAAGGTCCATAATCCCCCCTTAATCCCTTCATAGTGCAATGCCAGCCACACCAATGCGGGAGCCCACACCATGCACGTTCTGCTCTGCGAGGACGACGACCTGATCGCTGCCGGCATCTGCGCCGGCCTTACCGCCCAGGGCCTGACCGTCGACCGGGTGGGCAACGCCGCCGCTGCGCGGGCCATGCTGCAGGCGGCGCAGTTCGACGTGATGGTCCTCGACCTGGGCCTGCCCGACGAAGACGGCCTCAAGCTGCTGCGCCGCCTGCGCGAAAAAGGCGAGACCTTGCCGGTACTGGTGCTCACCGCGCGCGACGCCGTCACCGATCGCGTCGATGGCCTGCAGGCCGGTGCCGACGATTACCTGCTCAAGCCCTTCGACCTGCGCGAGCTGGCTGCACGCCTGCACACCCTGCTGCGGCGGGTGGCGGGGCGGGCGGTCAATGTGATCGAGCACGGCCCGCTGCGTTACGACCCCAGCAGTTGCGAGGCGACCCTGGCCGGCCAGCAGGTCGACCTTTCCCGCCGTGAACAGGCGCTGTTGCAGGCCCTGCTGCAAAACCCCGGGCGGGTGTTGTCCAGCGAGCAGTTGAAGGACTGCGTGTATGGCTTCAGTGACGAAGTGGAAAGCAACGCCCTGAACGTGCATATCCACCACCTGCGGCGCAAGCTCGGCAACGGTATCGTCGAGACCGTGCGCGGCCTGGGCTACCGCCTGGGCCCGGCGCAGGCACCGGAAGAGGCCGCACCGTGAGCCTGCGGGTACGCTTGAGCCTGATCCTGGGCAGTGCCTTCATCATCATCTGGGTGCTGGCTGCGGCATGGATGCTGCGCGACCTGCGCCAGCAGATGATGTTTTCCCTCGACCAACGGCTGGTCGCCTCGGCGCGCATGGTCGCCGGGCTGATCGACCAGTTGCCGCAGCCCTTGACGGCCAAGGGCGGCGAGGCGCATTTCTCGGCCGACCAGTTCAGCGTGCCGGACGGCATGGCCTGCCAGGTCAGCTCTCTGCGCGGCGAAATCCTCGCCAGCAACCACAAGCACGATGGGACCATGGATGACGAGCGCAGCGGCTTCCGCGACCAGACCATCGACGGCGCTTCGTGGCGCACCTTCACCTACAACCATGGGGATGTGCGCATCACCACCGCCGACCGGCATATGGAGCGTGAAGCGCTGAACCAGTCGATCCTGCTGGCGGCTTCGGCGCCGGTGCTGATGGCCCTGCTCGGTAGCCTGGGGTTGTTGTGGATCGGCCTGGGCAAGGGCTTGGAACCGCTCAACCGCATGCGCGATGCCTTGCGCCGCAGGCGCGCCGACAGCGTGGAGCCGTTGCAGGTGGCGGGCCTGCCCAGCGAGTTGCAACCGTTGCTGGACACCCAGAACCAGCTGTTCCTGCGCATTGCCCAGACCATCGAACGCGAGCGGCGCCTGACCGACGATGCCGCGCACGAGTTGCGCAGCCCGTTGACCGCAATCAAGACCCACCTGCAGGTGGCGCGCATGACCGATGGCGCCGTGCGCGAGCAGGCACTGGAGCATGCCGAGCAGGGCGCCGACCGCATGCACCGTACCCTTGAGCAACTGCTGATGCTGGCACGGGTGGAGGGCAGCCTTTCGTTCGAGGATGGCGTGCAGTGCAGCGCCGAGCAGGTGGCCCGCCAGGCCGTACAGGATGCCGGTGGGGGTGACAACCGGCGTATCGTGTTGCGCCTGCCTGAAGAGGCCACGCAGATCTACCTGGGCATGCCGGCGCCGCTGGCAGTGGCCGCGCTGCGCAACCTGCTGGACAACGCCCTGCGCCATGGCGGCGAACAGGCAGTGGAGTTGGAGGTGCAGATGGCTGACGGGCAGGTGGGCTTCATGGTGCGTGACCATGGGCCGGGGATTGCCGAGGCGGATCTGGAACACCTTACCGAGCGTTTCTGGCGCAGCGGGCAGAGCGGTGGTTGCGGGCTGGGGTTGGCGATTGTGCAGGCGATCGTGCAGCGGTGTGCCGGTAGCCTCAGGTTCGACAGCAGTAGCGATGGCTTGCGGGTGTGGTTGCAAGTGCCGGCGCGTTCGAGCAGTTGATTTTCACTGCCTGTGCCGGCCCTTTCGCGG
>NZ_DKJF01000013.1:0-20763 GCF_002454615.1 Pseudomonas sp. UBA6699 | reverse complement strand
CTGGCTTGCCAGCGATGGGCTGCAAAGCAGCCCCTTGCCAATCAGATCTCGACCTGGGTCCCCAGTTCGATCACCCGGTTCAGCGGCAGGTTGAAGAAGCGCAGGTTGCCGTTGGCATTCTTCAGCAGGAAGGCGAACAGGTTGCCACGCCAGCGCGACATCCCCTCGAGCCGTGAGGCGATCACCGTCTCACGGCTGAGGAAGTACGTGGTGCGCATTGGGGTGAAGTCCAGGCCATCCAGATGGCACAGTTTCAACGCCGCCGGTACGTCCGGCTCGTCCATGAAGCCAAAATGCAGCAGCACGCGGAAGAAGCCGTCACCATAGGCTTCCACTTCGAAGCGCTCGTGCTCCGGCACCCGCGGCCGGTCCTCGCTGACCACCGTCAACAATACCACCTGGCTATGCAGCACCTGGTTGTGCAGCATGTTGTGCAGTAGCGCGTGCGGCACGGCATCGGAACGCGCGGTCAGGAACACCGCCGTGCCTTCGACCCGGTGCGGTGGCTGAATGCGGATACTGCTGATGAACAACGGCAGCGGCAATGCCCCTTCGTCGATGCGCTCGACCAGGATCTGCTTGCCACGCTTCCAGGTGCTCATCAGCAGGTACAGCACGCCCCCGGCCAGCACCGGGAAAGCGCCACCCTGGACAATTTTCGGCACGTTGGCGGCAAAGAACAGCCCGTCGACCAGCAGGAAACCGACCAGAATCGGCACCGCCAGCAGCGGCGGCCACTTCCACAGCAGCAGCATCACCGCCGACACCAGGATCGTGGTCATCAGCATGGTCCCGGTTACCGCAACACCGTAGGCTGCCGCCAGCGCCCCGGAGGACTCGAAACCGATCACCAGCAGTACCACACCCACCATCAGGGTCCAGTTCACCGCACCGATATAGATCTGCCCTTGCTCGTCGCTGGAGGTGTGCTGGATCTGCATGCGCGGGATATAACCCAGCTGGATGGCCTGGCGGGTCAAGGAGAAGGCCCCGGAAATCACTGCCTGCGAGGCGATCACCGTGGCCAGGGTGGCCAGGCCGACCAACGGCAACAACGCCCAGCCCGGTGCCAGCAGGTAGAACGGGTTACGGGCCGCATCCGGATCCTGCAGCAGGAGCGCGCCCTGGCCAAAATAGTTGAGCACCAGCGCCGGCAGCACCAGGATGAACCAGGCACGGGCGATAGGCTTGCGGCCAAAATGGCCCATGTCGGCATACAATGCCTCGGCACCGGTCAGCGCCAGCACCACCGCCCCCAGAATGGCCACGCCCATCCCCGGGTGCACCACGAAGAAGTTGACCGCCCAGCCGGGGTTGAAGGCCTTGAGCACTTCCGGGCTTTGCGAAATGCCGTTCACGCCCAGTGCACCGAGCACCACGAACCAGGTGACCATGATCGGGCCGAACAGCTTGCCGATCTTCTCGGTACCGTGCTTCTGCACCAGGAACAGGGCCACCAGCACCACCAGCGAGATCGGTACCACCCAGTGGTCGATACCGTCGAACGCCAGGCCCATGCCCTCTACCGCCGACAGCACCGACACCGCCGGGGTGATCATGCTGTCGCCATAAAATAGCGAAGCGCCGATCAAGCCACAGATCACCATCAGTGTGCGCAGCCGCGGGTAGGCCGCCGTAGCCCGCCGCGCCAGCGCAGTCAGGGCCATGGTGCCGCCCTCGCCCTGGTTGTCGGCGCGCAGGATGAACATCACGTACTTGAACGACACCACCCACAGCAGCGACCAGAGGATCAGCGACAGGATCCCCAGTACCCCGTCATGGTTGACCGGCACCCCATAACCACCGGTAAAGACTTCCTTCAGGGTATACAGCGGGCTGGTGCCGATATCGCCATAAACCACCCCGACCGCTGCCACGAGCAGGCCCAGCGACCGCGTCGCACCCTGCTTACCCTCGTGCCCGCCCTCAGCGTGACTGCTTGCCTGAACCATCGACCACTCCCGCAGACGGCCATTACGGCCTTTCAGTATTCACTCTGCGACCAAGCACTCACTGCAGCTTGGCGCAACGGCGCGAAGCATAGCGCAGCGTTCGTCGTATTTCTGCTGGTCAAGCGTCCCTGCGCTCGCTAGAATTGCGCACTTTTTGATCAGAGGCGCCAAAAGCGCCCGTCAAGATCGCCCCCGATTCCGGCCGGGCGACCTGCATTCAATACCGAGGTTAGTCATGTCCACCACGCCCGCCACCCCCAAGGTAGGTTTCGTAAGCCTGGGTTGCCCCAAAGCCCTGGTCGATTCCGAGCGCATCCTGACCCAGCTGCGCATGGAAGGCTATGAAGTCGTGCCCACCTACGAGGATGCCGACGTGGTGGTGGTCAACACCTGCGGCTTCATCGACAGTGCCAAGGCCGAATCGCTGGAAGTCATCGGCGAAGCGATCAAGGAAAACGGCAAGGTCATCGTGACCGGCTGCATGGGCGTTGAAGAAGGCAACATCCGAGACGTGCACCCAAGCGTGCTGTCGGTCACAGGCCCGCAACAGTACGAGCAGGTGGTCAACGCCGTGCACGAAGTGGTGCCACCCCGCCAGGACCACAACCCGCTGATCGACCTGGTACCGCCACAAGGGGTCAAGTTGACCCCGCGCCACTACGCCTACCTGAAAATTTCCGAAGGCTGCAACCACAGCTGCAGCTTCTGCATCATCCCGTCGATGCGCGGCAAGCTGGTCAGCCGCCCGGTGGGCGAAGTGCTGAGCGAGGCCGAGCGCCTGGTGAAGGCCGGGGTCAAGGAGATCCTGGTGATTTCCCAGGACACCAGCGCCTATGGCGTCGACGTCAAGTACAAGACCGACTTCTGGAACGGCCGCCCGGTCAAGACGCGCATGCTTGAACTGTGCGAAGCACTGAGCAGCCTGGGAGCCTGGGTGCGCCTGCACTACGTGTACCCTTACCCGAATGTCGACGATGTGATCCCGTTGATGGCGGCCGGCAAGATCCTGCCGTACCTGGACATTCCGTTCCAGCATGCCAGCCCGAAAGTGCTCAAGTCGATGAAGCGCCCGGCTTTCGAAGACCGTACCCTGGCACGCATCAAGCAATGGCGTGAACAGTGCCCCGAACTGGTGATCCGTTCCACCTTCATCGTCGGCTTCCCCGGCGAAACCGAAGAAGACTTCCAGTACCTGCTGGACTGGCTGACCGAAGCCCAGCTCGACCGCGTGGGCTGCTTCCAGTACTCGCCGGTGGAGGGCGCCCCGGCCAACGACCTGGGCCTGGCTGAAGTACCGGACGACATCAAGCAGGACCGTTGGGACCGTTTCATGGCCCACCAGCAGGCCATCAGCGCTGCCCGCCTGCAACTGCGCATCGGCAAGGAGATCGAAGTGCTGATCGACGAAGTCGAGGCGCAAGGTTCGGTAGGCCGCAGCTTCTTCGATGCCCCGGAGATCGACGGCAGCGTGTTCATCGATGGCGACCATGGCTTCAAGCCAGGCGACAAGGTTCGTTGCCGGGTGGTAGACGCCGACGAATACGACATGTGGGCCGAGCCGGTCTGACACCCACACAGTACGCTGCGCACCATCGCCGGCCAGCAGCTCCTTTACCAGGGAGCTTCCTGGCCGATGATGGGCCGCGCAGGCGCACCGGCAATCCTTGGGCCTGTTGCGCTTTTAGCATCTATCGTTTCCTCAGCCCCAGAGGAACGTACCCCGATGCGCCAGCCATTGTCCCTGCAAACCCCGCACCTTAGCGACTACCCCGAACTGGCCCAGGTCTGGGAAGACTCGGTGCGCGCGACCCACGATTTTCTACCCGATGCCTATGTCCGGCTGCTGCGTGAGCATGTGTTGTACCGCTACCTCGACGCCGTGATGCTGGTCTGCTGCAAGGACCGCCAGCGTATCTGCGGGTTCGCCGGGGTCGCCAGCAGCCGGGTGGATATGCTCTTCGTTGCCCCGGCCTACCGTTGCCAGGGCGTGGGCAGGCGCTTGCTGCGCTACGCCATCAACGAACTCAATGCCGAAACCCTGGACGTCAACGAGCAGAACCTGCAAGCCCTGGGCTTCTACCTGCATGAAGGTTTCGAGGTGGTCGGCCGCTCCCCTACCGACGGCCTTGGCCAACCCTACCCCCTGCTGCATATGCGCCTGCGGGGCACAGGCCAGTGCAGCGGCGACTGAATATGCCGCAGCAGGTCGCCGAAATGGCGCAAGTGACACAGATTCCCATCATCAACCGCGTAGGGGCAGGTACAATGGTCACCTTTCCCTGCCTCTGCGAATTGCGCCATGTCCGAACCCGTCCGCCTGTCCAAACGCCTCATCGAGCAGCTTGGCTGCTCTCGCCGCGAGGCCGAGCTGTACATTGAAGGAGGCTGGGTCACGGTCGATGGCGTGGTGGTCGAGCAGCCGCAGTTCAAGGTCGGGCAACAGCGCGTCGAGCTGTTGCCTGGCGCCCGCGCCGAGCCCCTGGAGCCGGTGACCCTGCTGCTGAACCAGCCTGCCGACATGGACAGCGAAAGCGCCCGCGCCAGCATCAACATGGGCAGCCTCAGCGAAGCCCACCGCGAGGGCGTGCGTGCGCTGCACGGGCACTTTGCCCGGCAGGCTTGCGTCGCCCCACTGGAGCGCGGCGCCAGTGGCCTGCAAGTGTTCACCCAGGACTGGCGGGTGACCCGCAAGATCGAAGCCGACCTGCGCCGCCTGGAGCAGGAATTCATCATTGAAGTGCGCGGCCAGACCACGCCCCAGGCACTGGAGCGCCTGGCCCGCGGTGCTACGCGCAATGACCGTGAGCTACCCAAGGCCAAGGCCAGCTGGCAGAACGAGACCCACTTGCGCATGGCCCTGAAAAACCCGCAGCCCGGGCAGATCGCCGAATTGTGCGCTTACCTGCGCCTGGAGCTGGTCGGCATGCGGCGCATTCGCCTGGGTGGCGTGTCGATGGGCAAGTTGCCGCTGGGCCAATGGCGCTATGTGGCCAGTACCGAACGTTTCTAAGTAATAGGCCGCGCTGGAACGCGCGGCACCTGAACAGGATTCAGCAGCAATGAACCACAACGACGTCCTGCGCAGCCTGCGCTACATGCTCAAGGTGAACGACGCCAAGATGGCCGAGATCATCGGCCTCTCCGGCCTCGAAGTGCACCCGCTGGTGCTCGCCACCTACCTGAAGAAAGAAGACGAAGAAGGCTTTGTGCGCTGCCCTGAGCGGGTGATGGCGCACTTCCTCGACGGCCTGGTGTTCTACCGTCGCGGCAAGGATGACAGCCGCCCGGCGCAACCGATCGAGCTGCCGGTGACCAACAATCTGATCCTCAAGAAGCTGCGGGTGGCTTTCGAACTCAAGGAGGACGACTTGCACGCGATCCTCAAGTCCGTGAACTTCCCGGTCAGCAAGCCGGAATTGAGTGCACTGTTCCGCAAAGCTGGCCACGATAACTACCGGCCGTGCGGCGACCAGTTGCTGCGCAACTTCCTCAAGGGCCTGACTTTGCGCGTGCGCGGCTGAGTGACCATGCAGCACACCGTTGCCCCGGTCGGTATCGTCCGTTCATGCTTCAAGGAAAAGTTTGCCATTCCGCGCCAACCGCAGCTGGCTCCCGCCGCCCGCGGGGTGCTGGAGCTGCTGCCGCCGTTCGACCAGGGTGAGGCAGTCGAAGGCCTGGAGCAGGTCAGCCATGTCTGGCTGCTGTTCCTGTTCCACCAGGCGCTGGAAGACAAGCCACGCCTGAAGGTGCGGCCACCGCGCCTGGGTGGCAACAAGAGCATGGGTGTGTTCGCGACCCGCGCCACCCATCGGCCCAATGGCATCGGCCAGTCGGTGGTGCGCCTGGAGGGGGTTGAACCGGGGCGGCTGCTGCTGTCCGGGATCGACCTGTTGGATGGCACGCCGGTGCTGGACATCAAGCCCTACGTGCCTTACGCCGACAGCATTGCATGCGCCAGCAACCAGATGGCCAGCGCCGCGCCTGCAGCCATTGCCGTGCATTGGGCCGATAGCGCATTGGCGCAGGCCCGCGAGCATGCATTGCGGCTGGGTGAGCCGCTGGTGGCGCTGATCGAACAATGCCTGGCCCAGGACCCACGCCCGGCCTACCAGGTACCTGCACCGGAACGGGTGTACGGGGTGAGGTTCTGGGATGTGCAGGTGCGCTGGCATTACCCGCAGCCGGAGGCGATCCGGGTGTTGGAGGTGGTGCTGGCCTGACCCCGATTCAGGCTTGTTCGCTGGCCATTGTAGGAGCGGCCTTGCGTCGCGATGGGGCGCGTAGCGGCCCCGGGCCTTTAGCCATCCTGCAAGCTTGCCGGGGCTGCTACGCAGCCCTTTCGCGACGCAAGGCCGCTCCCACAAGGACCGTGCAGGCATGAAAAAGGCGACCCGAGGTCGCCTTTTTGCATTTCAAGCCGCTATCAACGAGCTGGGCCTTCAGCTACACCCAGGTCGTCGGTTGGGCGGGTATCAACCAGCGGTGTACCGCCGGACGCCAGCTCCGAGGCCAGCTTGTCGTTGTCCATTTCCTTGACCCACTTGGCCACGACCACGGTGGCAACGGCGTTGCCGACAAGGTTGGTCAGGGCGCGGGCTTCGGACATGAAGCGGTCAATACCGAGGATCAGCGCCAGGCCGGCAACCGGCAGGTGGCCCACCGCCGACAGGGTGGCAGCCAGCACGATGAAGCCCGAGCCGGTGACGCCGGCAGCACCCTTGGAAGCCACCAGCAGCACCAACAGCAAGGTGATCTGGTGGGTGATGTCCATGGTGGTGTCGGTGGCCTGGGCAATGAAGACCGCTGCCATGGTCAGGTAGATCGAGGTGCCGTCGAGGTTGAACGAGTAACCGGTCGGGATCACCAGGCCAACCACGGACTTCTTGGCACCCAGGCGTTCCATCTTGGCCAGCATGCGCGGCAGGGCCGATTCCGACGAGGAGGTGCCCAGTACGATCATCAGCTCTTCACGGATGTAGCGGATCAGTTTCAGCACGCTGAAGCCGTGGGCGCGGCAGATACCGCCCAGCACCACCAGCACGAACAACAGGCAGGTGATGTAGAAGCAGGCCATCAGGTAGCCCAGTTGCACCAGCGAACCCACGCCGTACTGGCCGATGGTGAAGGCCATGGCACCGAAGGCGCCAAGCGGGGCCAGCTTCATGATCATGTTGATGATGTTGAACATGACATGGGCGAAGCGGTCGATCATGTCCAGCAGCGGCTTGCCGTAGCTGCCCAGGCGGTGCAGGGCGAAGCCGAACAGGACCGAGAACATCAGCACTTGCAGGATATCGCCGTTGGCGAATGCACCGACCACGGTGTTGGGGATGACGTTGAGCAGGAAGCCGACCGTGGTCTGCTGCGCGCCGGCGGCGGCATAGGCAGCCACACTGCTGGCGTTCAGGGTGCTGACGTCGATGTGCATGCCAGCGCCTGGCTTGACCACGTTGACGACGATGAGGCCAATGATCAAGGCGATGGTGGAGACGATTTCAAAGTACAGCAGCGCGTAGCCGCCAGTCTTGCCGACCGACTTCATGCTCTGCATGCCGGCGATGCCGCTGACCACGGTACAGAAGATGATCGGGGCGATGACCATCTTGATCAGTTTGACGAAACCGTCACCGAAGGGTTTGAGCGCGACGCCCGTTTCCGGGTAGAAGTGGCCGAGCAGGATGCCGATGGTGATGGCGACCAACACCTGGACATACAGGGATTTGTAAAGCGGCTGACGTGTCGTCATGGCTAATTTTCCTCAAGTGTGCCGGCTCACCCTTCCCAGGGTGATGGGGCACCTGAATCGCTAACCCTCCTGCACCTGGAGGGATTTGTCGTTGTGTTCGAGCTGCCTGGGCAGGCCTCTGCGTAGATCAATAGCAAGGGTGGTGCCAAAGTGCCCAGCAAGGGTGCAAATGCCTTGTGTACCAAGGATTAATGCCCAACGACGGGGCGATAAAGGTGAGGAAAGCTGGCGGATTTCCGCCCGGTGGCGGGTTTTGTACAGGCATGTTGGCGGGAATCCGCCCACCCGGGCCGAATCAATCGAGGTTGAAGGTAATCCTGAACGCAGCCCCACCCAGTGGTGAGTCCCCCAGGCTGAGCACGGCGTCATAGCTGTCGACGATATCCTTGACCACCGCCAGACCGATGCCCTGCCCCGGGTGCTGGCTGTCCAGCCGCTCACCGCGCTCGAGGATGCGCTCGCGCTGGTCGACCGGTACGCCCGGCCCGTCGTCTTCGATGCACAAGCTCAGGCGCCCTGGCACTTGCTCAAGGCTTACGCGCACTTGGCCAAGGCTCAGCCGATAGGCGTTTTCCAGCAGGTTGCCGAGCATCTCCAGCAAGGCGCCCTGCTCCATCGGCACCTGGGCCGCCCCGGGTAACACCCGTTGCACCTCCACGCGTTTGTCCCGGTATACCTTGGCCAACGTGCTGCACAGGCTGTCGAGCACAGGCCGTAGCGGCACACTGTGGCGCACTAGGCCGCTCTTGCGCAGGCTGGCCCGCTGCAGCTGGTAGTCGATCTGCTGGCTCATGCGTTCGATCTGGCTTTGCAGCACCCGCGCCTGTTCGCGTTCGCCACTGCGCTGCTGCAGGCTTTCGCCCACCCCCTGCAACACCGCCAGCGGGGTTTTCAGGCTGTGTGCCAGGTCGTCCAGCGAATCCCGGTAGCGCGTACGCTGCTCGCGTTCACTGCGCAGCAAACGGTTGAGCGAGCGGGTCAGGCGCAGCAGCTCGCGGGGGTGCTCGCCGCTCAGACCATCGCGCGCCCCTGCTTCCACCTCATCCAGTTCGTGGCTGAGCCGGCGCAGCGAGCGCAAGCCCCAGGTCAAGCCGGCCCACAGCAACACCAGCAGCGCCAGCAAGGCGGCGCCGAAGCCCAGGTAGAGCTTTTCGCGCAGGCCGTCGAGGGTGGCCTTGTACTCGCTCACCGGCTGCAGGGCGACAATGCTGTAGGCTGCGCTCTGGCCACCCAGCAGCTTGATCTCGACGTCGTAGACAAAGAACTCTTCACCATCGGCCTGGTGGATGCGTGCAAATTCGTTGCCGCGCCCGTCATAGCGCGGCCGGTAGTTGATGTGCCGGTCGGCGGTGGCGCGCGACTGCCAGACCAGCTGGCCATCGCGGTCGAAGATATACCCGAGCAGGCCGGTGTACGGCAGGTTGTAACGCTCGTCCGGCAGCAGTTCGGGCATCTGCAAGTGGCCGCCTTCGATGCGCGCGGCCGATATCAGCGTGGTCACGTCCGAGGCCAGGCGCTGCTCGATCGACTCCTGCAGGGCCAGGCTGAACGCCTTCTGCAACGCGGGCAGCAACCCCAGCATGAACAGCAGCGCCAGCACGGCGGCGGCCAGCATCAGGCGCACGCGCAGGGAACGAATCATCGGCAGCGCTCGGTGAACAGGTAGCCCAGGCCACGTACGGTATCGATGGGTTTGAACCCCTGCTCGCCTTCCAGCTTGCGGCGCAGGCGGCCGACCAGCACTTCGATGACATTCGGGTCACGCTCCTCATCGCCTGGGTACAGTTGCTCCATCAGGCGGTCCTTGGCCACCACTTGCTGATGATGGCGCATGAGGTATTCGAGGATGCGGTACTCATAAGCCGTGAGCGCCAACGCCTGCGCATCGAGGCTGGCCTGCTTGCGGTTGAGGTCGAGCACCAGCGGGCCGGCAGCGATGGTCGACTGGGTGAAGCCGCTGGAGCGGCGCAGCAGCGCATTAAGGCGGGCTTCGAGCTCTTCGAACTGGAAGGGTTTGACCAGGTAGTCGTCGGCGCCTGCGGCCAGGCCTTCGACCTTGTCCTGCCAGTTGCCACGGGCCGTGAGGATGAGGATGGGGAAGGTCTTGTCCTGGCTGCGCAGGCGCGTGATCAGCTCCAGGCCACTGATACCGGGCAAGCCCAGGTCGATGATGGCCAGGTCGAAGTGGTACTGCCCGGCCTGGTACAGCGCCTCCTCGGCATCGGCGACCGCCTCGACCACGTGGCCGCTTTCGCCCAGGCGGGTGTAGAGGTGATGGCGAAGCAGGGCTTCGTCCTCGACCACCAGCAGTTTCATATGCAGCTCCTTTTCATCTATTGCCTGTACCGGCCTCTTCGCGGCTAAAGCCGCTCTCACAGGGAGCACACAGGTTTGCTGGACTGTGCGATCCCTGTGGCAGCGGCTTCAGCCGCGAAGAGGCCGGTACAGGATAACCCGGCAGGCCGTCAGAACTTGTAGGAGGCCGCCAGGTAAGTCTGCGCACTGCTGCTCAGGCGCAGGGTGCCATCCTTCGGCCCGCCATGCGCGCCCACCTCGGTTGCCGCATTGGTGCGCAGGTAACGGTAGCCCAGCTCGACCGAAGCCTTGTCGGTGATGTCCTGGATCACCCCGGCCTGCAGCCCGTAGGCATAACCGTAGTCGGTATCGCGGCGGGCGCCTGGCGAGTCCTGGGTGAGCTTGGTCATGCCCAGGCTGCCACCGCCAAACAGTTTGGTGGTATCGCCCACCGGCAGGAACAGGTCATAACTGCCCAGCAGGTTTTCCTGACGCAGTTTCAGGCCGCTGTGATCGCCCGAGACGTTGTCATAGGTCATGTAGTAACGGCCTTGGTCGTTGATCTTGCCCACACGCACACCCCAGGTGTCATCCTTGCCGATGATGCCGTCGGTGTTGAGGTTGTCGGTGTTGCGCTGCAACAGGCCGGACTTGCGAACCTTGTCGCTGGTCTGGCCGTAGGTGAGGCTGGCGAAGTTGTCATCGGCAGCCTGGGCGGTGGTGAGGCCAGCGGCGCAGACGGCCATGGCGGCAAGCAGGGTATTGAAGGTTTTCATGGCAGGTTACTCCAGTTGGGTGCGTTGTTTCGGTCTGGAAGCTAGAGTAAGCAGGGCACCCTGAACCGCGACTGAACCCTGACTGAACCTCGGCTGAACGACCCGATTGCCGAACAAGGAGTAGTACCCATGCGTGTCCTGCTGGCCCTGACCCTGATGTGCAGCGCTGCCCTTGCCCAAGCGGCAGTACAAACCCGCGAAATTCCTTACCAGGACGCCGACGGCAACCGGCTGGTCGGCTACTACGCATACGACGACGCCGTCGAGGGCAAGCGCCCAGGCATTGTCGTGGTGCATGAATGGTGGGGGCTGAACGATTATGCCAAGCGCCGCGCCCGTGACCTGGCAGCGCTGGGCTATAACGCCCTGGCCATCGACATGTACGGCGACGGCAAGCACACCGAGCACCCGCAGGATGCCCAGGCGTTCATGGCGGCCGCACTGAAAGACCCTGCCGCCGCAGCCAGGCGCTTCGATGCGGGCCTTGAGCTGCTGAAACTGCAACCGAACACCAACAAGCACGAGCTGGGTGCGGTCGGCTACTGCTTCGGCGGCAAGGTGGTGCTGGATGCTGCGCGCCGTGGCGAGAAACTCGACGGCGTAGTGAGCTTCCATGGCGCACTGGCTACCGCTACCCCGGCCAAACCGGGGGTGGTACGCGCGGATATCCTGGTCGAGCACGGCGCGGCCGACAGCATGGTCACGCCGCAACAGGTCGAGGCTTTCAAGGCCGAGATGGAGGCGGCCAAGGTGAACTATCAGTTCGTCAGCATCGAAGGGGCCAAGCACGGCTTCACCAACCCGGATGCAGACCGCTTGAGCCATGGCGAGCATGGCGGGCCGGACATTGGTTATAACAAGGCCGCGGATGAAAGCTCCTGGGCGGATATGCAGGCGTTTTTCAAGAAAGTATTCAAATAGCGATTGTACGGCCCGCTTTGCGGCCCATCGTCGGCAAGCCAGCTTCCACAGGCACGGCATAGATCTTCGGGCCTGCAGGCTTGCAGGCGATGGGCTGCACGGCAGCCTCGGCTATTGCATCTCCCACACCGTCGCCGCGGCTGGCACAATAGCCGCCATGAACACGCTCCCCGCCTGCTGCGCCCCACTTCAGTACCACTGGCCCCTGCCCCGCCCATTACCCGGTGCGGTGCTGGTCAGTTGCGCCTTCGACCCCGCCCAGCTAGGGGCCGACGACTTCCAGCGCGCGGGGGTAGTGCCAAGCGCCAGCCTGCTGCGCTCGGTGCCCAAGCGCCAGGCCGAGTACCTGGCCGGCCGTGCATGCGCACGGGCCGCGCTGCAGCGCCTGGACGGTCGCAACTACGTGCCTGGCACCCATGACGACCGCTCGCCCATCTGGCCCGCCGGCATTCACGGCTCGATCACCCATGGCCAAGGCTGGGCCGCCGCGGCGGTCGCTGGCGCCCACAGCTGCCAGGGCCTGGGCCTGGATCAGGAAGCCCTGCTCGATGACGAACGCGCCGAGCGCTTGATGGGCGAAATCCTCACCCCGGCCGAGCTGGAGCGCCTGGACCGCGCTCAGCTTGGGCTGACGGTCACCCTGACCTTCTCGCTGAAGGAAAGCCTGTTCAAGACCCTCTACCCCCTGACCCGCCAGCGTTTCTACTTCGAGCACGCCGAAGTGCTCGACTGGTCTGGCGAGGGGCTGGCGCGCCTGCGCCTGCTCACCGACCTGTCGCCACAGTGGCAACGCGGGGCAGAGCTGCACGGCCAGTTCAGCCTGCAAAACGGCCATCTGCTTAGCCTGGTGAGCGTCTGACGCCTACAGCGGTGCCTGCTGGCGCGGCCAGTTCAGGCTGAAGCAGGCGCCCCCCAACGTCGCACTGCGCCCTACCGTGGCTCGCCCGGCATGCCAGTAGATGATCCGCCGCACAATCGAAAGGCCCAGGCCATGCCCACCCGAGGCGCGGGTGCGGCTGTCGTCCAGGCGGGTGAACGGCGTGAAAATGCGGTCCCATACCCCCTCCGGGATCCCTGGGCCATCGTCTTCCACATCGATGCGGCAGCGTTGCTGCCCCAGCTGGTAGCTCAGGCGTACCTGCGACTCGGCGTGGCGCATGGCATTGCCGACCAGGTTCTGCAGCGCCCGGTGCAGGTAGCGCGGCTCCGCCTCGACCCAGGCGCCATCGGCATCGGCCCCCTGGCACTCACCCCGCTCGACGCGCACATCGGCACGCAGCGGCGCCAACTCGTCGATCACCCGGTCGAGCAAGGCATCGATGTCAATGCGCTGGAACTGCAAGGCCGGCGCGCCTTGCTCCAGGCGCGCGTAAGTGAGCATTTCGTCGACCAGCTTGTCGAGGTCCTGGATGTCGCCGTCCATGCCAGCCAGGTGCTTGGCGCGCGCCTGCTCGGTGCTGGCACTTTCGATCATCTCCAGGCCAAAGCGCAGGCGCGCCACCGGCGTGCGCAACTCGTGGGATACCGCGCGCACCAGCTCACGCTGCATGGTCAGCGAACGCTGCAAGTGCTCGGCCATGCCATTGAATGCAGCGGCCAGGCGCCCTACCGAGTCGGTGTCGCCAGCCGGTACGCGCGTGTCCAGGCTGCCCTGGGCGATGCGTGTGGCGGCAACTTCCAGGCCCGACACGCGGCGCTCCAACTGGCGGACCAGCAAGTAGACCACCAGACCGATCAGGCACAGGCCCAGAAACGCGATCAGGACCAGCAACTGCGGCGGATACGGGTTGAGCTGGTACAGCGGGCCGATCTCCAGCACCCAGGGCGAGCCGGTCAACCCGGCGAACACCCGGATCGAATCGCCATCCTTGCCCAGCGCCATCACCGTGTCGCCCTCCTCGACCCTGTGCCGCTGGTCATCGTCCAGGCTGACGCGCTCGATCCGTTGCAATGCAACGCCAAAGCCGAAGCCTTTTTCCTGCGTCAACTGGGCCAGGCGCTGCTGTTGTTCGGTGACCGGGTAGCGCACCAGCTCATCGGCCAGCAGATAAAGCGTCGCGCGTGCCAACTGCTCGCTGATCTGGTTGATCTGCGCCACCAGCATCAGGTCTTCCTGGCCAACCTTGCGCAGCACCTGTGCCGCATGCGGGCCGGTTTTTTCCACCACCACCAGGCCACGGGCCAGGCGCGCACGCTGGGTGCCATCAAGCCGGCGGGCGCTCATCGGCTGCAGCGCCAGTGGCACGCCGAGCAGGCGCTCCCAGATCAACAGCGAGCGCTTGCGTTCGGTTGCGTTCTGCACCGCCAGGTTGTCCGCCATCAGGCTGAAGGTGCCTTGCGCCAGGCGCTCACGGTGCTGGGCGGCGCGCACCTCGTTGACCAGGTGCAGGCTGAGCACGCCCAGCAGCGCCACCAGTACCAGCACCGCCAGCATGCCGCCATAGATGCGCAGGAAAATCGAATTGTTCATGGCGCCTCGCCGACGAACAGGTAGCCCTTGCTGCGCAGGGTCTTGATCAGCCGCGGCTGCAGCGGGTCATCGCCGATCTTGGGGCGGATCCTGGAAATGCGGATGTCGATGGAACGGTCCTGGCCGTCGTAGCCAACACCACGCAGCGCAGTGAAGATCTGTTCGCGGCTAAGCACCCGCCCGGCATTGCTGGCCAGCAGCCAGAGCAAGTCGAATTCGGCGCCGGTCAGTTCGATCAGTTGCTCACCCAGGCGCGCCTCGCGCAGCCGGTTGTCGATGTGCAGGGCACCGAACGCCAGGTCCTGGCGCTTGCTGTCCAGGGCTTCGCTACGGCGCAGCAAGGCCTGGATGCGCGCCAACAGCAGGCGCGGGCGCACCGGCTTGCAGACATAGTCGTCGGCGCCCAGGTCCAACCCGTGGATCTGGTCGAGTTCATCGCTGCGTGCGGTGAGCATCAGGATCGGCCCAGGGTACTGGTTGCGCGCCCGGCGGCAGATGCTCAAGCCGTCCTCGCCCGGCAGCATCAGGTCGAGAATGACCAGATCAGGTTGGCTGTCGACGATCCGACGCACGGCACGCGCGCCATCGCCCTCGACCGCGACCTCGAAGCCGTTGGCCTGCAGGTACTCGGCGGTCAGCTCGGCCAGGCGCGGGTCGTCCTCGACGATCAGAATGCGGGGTTGGGTCTGGTCCATGGCTTTGGCCTTTTTATTCTCTGGATCGCAATCTCGGCCTTTGAGCGTATGACTGTAGATCTTTGCTGTCCATGAAATCGAGCGGGGCCCGCACGGTGCTCGATCTGACAGGCAGCAACCCGCAACAGCCACGCACCTGCCCCCCCTTGGCTCGAGCGTTTTTTGTGGTAGGGTGCGCGCCCGCAAAAACTGCGACGGGGCGGCGAACGGCCGAAAAATACTGCAAACCACTTGGCACAAGGCCTACAGCGAATACTCACCTTTCACCCACAAAGTACCCACACGTTATCCACAGACGCTCGCCTTGCAAACACCCCAATACCGCATTATCTTGTATCCCGATCGCAGCGAACCACTAGATATAGGGGTTCGTGCAAAATCACACACAAAAGTCAACCCGCTAGATCAAACGATCTTCGGGTTGGAACTTCAAGTGATTTCAGCAGCCAAACCGCTCCTGCGGAGGCGACCGAGGCAAGCCCACCCAGGGCCTTGTTCGGGCATGGGTGTTGCAGGCCAGCCTGGCACTCATCAGCAACAGTTTTTGGGCCCAGCCCAGAACCTTTGACTTCGGTCAGGGAGCGGCAAGCCATTGCCCCTTATTCCTGAGTCTGTCCCGAAGTCGGTACGCCCGCGCGGGCGGGTGCGCATGCAGTGCGCATCCCCGTGAGGTTATCGAGCAAGTGGACGGAACGGTGGGCGCTCAAAAGGCGCCTGTACAATATAGAAACTGTGGAGACACCCACCCATGCAAACCGACACAACTCGCGAGAACCCGCAGGCCAAGGTGCCGCAGGCCGCCGATTCCCAGCAGGATCTGGCTGCTACCGCCCCTGGCCAACTGCGCGTGATCAAGCGTAACGGCACTGTCGTCCCGTACACCGACGACAAGATCACCGTTGCCATCACCAAGGCGTTCCTCGCAGTTGAAGGCGGCACCGCCGCCGCCTCGTCGCGCATCCACGACACCGTCGCGCGCCTGACCGAGCAGGTTACCGCCACGTTCAAGCGTCGCATGCCATCGGGTGGCACCATCCACATCGAAGAAATCCAGGACCAGGTCGAGCTGGCCCTGATGCGCGCCGGCGAGCAGAAAGTCGCCCGCGACTACGTGATCTACCGCGACCAGCGTGCCAAGGAGCGTGCGACCCGCGCCAACAACGACGCCGTGGTCGAGCCACACCCGAGCATCCGTATTACCCTGGCCGACGGCAGCCTGGCACCACTGGACATGGCCCGCCTGAACACCATCATCAGCGAAGCCTGCGAAGGCCTGGCCGAAGTCGATGGCGACCTGATCCAGCGCGAAACCCTGAAGAACCTCTACGACGGCGTAGCCATCAAGGACGTCAACACCGCCCTGGTGATGACTGCCCGTACCCTGGTAGAGCGCGAGCCGAACTACTCGTTCGTCACTGCCCGCCTGCTGATGGACACCCTGCGCGCCGAAGGCCTGGGCTTCCTGAACGTCGCCGAAAGCGCCACCCACCACGAAATGGCCGACCTGTACGCCAAGGCGCTGCCGGCCTATGTCGAGAAAGGCGTCGAATTCGAGCTGCTGGACCCTGCCCTGAAAGGCTACGACCTGGAGCGTCTGGGCAAGGCCATCGACCACGAGCGCGACCAGCAGTTCACCTACCTGGGCCTGCAAACCCTGTACGACCGCTACTTCATCCACAAGGACGGCGTGCGCTTCGAGCTGCCCCAGGTGTTCTTCATGCGTGTGGCCATGGGCCTGGCGCTGGAAGAGAAAGACAAGGAAGCCCGTGCGATCGAGTTCTACAATCTGTTGTCGTCGTTCGACTACATGGCCTCGACCCCGACCCTGTTCAACGCCGGTACCCTGCGCCCGCAGCTGTCCAGCTGCTACCTGACCACCGTGCCAGACGACCTGTCGGGCATCTACCACGCGATCCACGACAACGCCATGCTGTCGAAATTCGCCGGTGGCCTGGGCAACGACTGGACCCCGGTCCGTGCACTGGGCTCGTACATCAAGGGCACCAATGGCAAGTCCCAGGGCGTGGTGCCGTTCCTGAAAGTGGTCAACGACACGGCCGTTGCCGTGAACCAGGGTGGCAAGCGCAAAGGCGCCGTGTGTGCCTACCTGGAAACCTGGCACCTGGACATCGAAGAATTCATCGAGCTGCGCAAGAACACCGGTGATGACCGCCGTCGTACCCACGACATGAACACCGCCAACTGGATCCCTGACCTGTTCATGAAGCGTGTCTTCGATGACGGCAAGTGGACCCTGTTCTCGCCATCGGAAGTGCCCGACCTGCACGACCTGACCGGCAAGGCCTTCGAAGAGCGCTACGAGTATTACGAAGCCCTGACCGAGTACAACAAGATCAAGGTGTTCAAGACCATCCAGGCCAAAGACCTGTGGCGCAAGATGCTGTCGATGCTGTTCGAGACCGGCCACCCATGGCTGACCTTCAAGGACCCGTGCAACCTGCGTTCGCCGCAGCAGCACGTGGGCGTGGTCCACAGCTCGAACCTGTGCACCGAGATCACCCTGAACACCAACAAGGACGAGATCGCGGTCTGCAACCTGGGCTCGATCAACCTGCCGAACCACATCAATGATGGCAAGCTGGACACCGCCAAGCTGCAACGCACCGTGAACACCGCCGTGCGCATGCTCGACAACGTGATCGACATCAACTACTACTCGGTGCCGCAAGCGCGTAACTCGAACTTCAAGCACCGCCCGGTCGGCCTGGGCATCATGGGCTTCCAGGATGCGCTGTACCTGCAGCACATCCCGTACGGCTCCGACGCGGCTGTCGAGTTCGCCGACAAGTCGATGGAAGCGGTCAGCTACTTCGCCATCCAGGCTTCGTGCGACCTGGCCGACGAGCGTGGCGCCTACGAGACCTTCCAGGGCTCGCTGTGGTCCAAGGGCATCCTGCCACTGGATTCGCAACAGATCCTGATCGAGGCCCGTGGCCAGAAGTACATCGACGTCAACCTGGAAGAGTCGCTGGACTGGGCCCCGGTGCGCGAGCGCGTCAAGAAAGGTATCCGTAACTCGAACATCATGGCCATCGCGCCAACTGCAACCATTGCCAACATCACCGGCGTGTCGCAGTCGATCGAGCCGACTTACCAGAATCTGTACGTGAAATCCAACCTGTCGGGCGAATTCACCGTGATCAACCCGTACCTGGTGCGCGACCTGAAAGCCCGCGGCCTGTGGGACTCGGTCATGATCAACGACCTGAAGTACTACGACGGTTCGGTGCAGCAGATCGAGCGTATTCCGCAAGAGCTCAAAGACCTGTACGCCACCGCGTTCGAAGTCGAAACCAAGTGGATTGTCGATGCGGCCTCGCGTCGTCAGAAGTGGATCGACCAGGCGCAATCGCTGAACCTGTACATTGCCGGCGCCTCGGGCAAGAAGCTGGACGTGACCTACCGCATGGCCTGGTACCGTGGCCTGAAAACCACCTACTACCTCCGTGCCCTGGCCGCGACCAGCACCGAGAAGTCGACCATCAACACCGGCAAGCTCAATGCCGTTTCCAGCGGTGGCGACAGCGCCCCGGTCCAGGCAGCAGGCCCAGCGCCAGTGCCGAAGGCCTGCGCGATGGACGAGCCAGACTGCGAAGCCTGCCAGTAAGGCCTGAATGCCGCACGGGGTGCCCTTGGGTGCCCCGCGCGGCATTTTTGTATCTGCACCCCGGAGAAACCTTGCCCTTTGACCAGCGCTCACGCGGCTCGGCAAAAGAACAGGACTTCTCACAAAACGCGGTCACTGTGGGAGCGGCCCTGTGTCGCGATTGAGGTGCGAAGCGCCCCCAAGATTGCAGCTTCGCCGCATGATTCGCGGGGCCGCTTTGCGGCCCGTTCGCGACACAAGGCCGCTCCCACAAAAATCGCGACAACACCACATAATGTGCCTTAAAAATAAAAAGCCACAACATGTAGTGCCATCCGCGTTTTGCCGCTACACTCCCTTCCCATAGCAAGCCACACAAACCCGGTGAACGGACGCACGCATTTCCGGTCGAAAAAGTTACCCTCGCCCGCAAGAGACGCGCCCCGATCCAAGGCGAAATCCGATATACTTCGCCCCCTCTGAAAAGAGCACCATTCAATTGTCCTGGCCCCTCCCCGAGGCCTGGCCAGGTACAAGCCAGAACACATTCAGATGTAAACGAGAGTCAGCCTCTCGAGCTGTCCATTCGCCGTTACGGCCTTGCGTCAGGCATCACATTCTTTAAATCCAAGCGGTTGCCCCAGGGCAACCCTCAAGCAGGAGCCAAACCATGCTGAGCTGGGACGAATTCGACAAAGAAGACGGCGAAGTAGCCGCCAAAGGCAACAACCCTGCGCAGGCCGCTGCCGCCGCCACCCTCGACAAGCTCGACAGCGCCGGCGGTGCCGCCGCCCTGGAAGCCCGTGCGGCCACCGCTGCTGACTCCGACGCGGTCAAACGTGCCAAGGCAGCCCTCGACGCCCTCGACGTTGCCGAAGGCCTGGCCGAACTGGAAGGCTCCTCGGCCCGTGTTGCGGTTGATGAAAAGCGCATGATCAACTGCCGCGCCGACCTGAACCAGCTGGTACCGTTCAAGTACGACTGGGCCTGGCAGAAGTACCTGGACGGCTGCGCTAACCACTGGATGCCGCAAGAGGTCAACATGACCGCCGACATCGCCCTGTGGAAGAGCCAGGACGGCCTGACCGAAGACGAGCGCCGCATCGTCATGCGCAACCTGGGCTTCTTCTCCACCGCCGACTCGCTGGTTGCCAACAACCTGGCCCTGGCCGTGTACCGCCTGATCACCAACCCCGAGTGCCGCCAGTACATTCTGCGCCAGGCCTTCGAGGAGGCGATCCATACCCACGCCTACCAGTACTGCATCGAGTCGCTGGGCATGGATGAAGGCGAGATCTTCAACATGTACCACGAGATCCCGTCGGTCGCGAAGAAAGCCGCCTGGGGCCTGAAGTACACCCGCGCCATTTCCGACCCGGAGTTCAACACCGGCACCGTCGAAACCGACAAGGAGCTGCTGCGCAACCTGATCGCCTACTACTGCGTACTGGAAGGCATCTTCTTCTACTGCGGCTTCACCCAGATCCTGTCCATGGGCCGCCGCAACAAGATGACCGGCGTTGCCGAGCAGTTCCAGTACATCCTGCGTGACGAGTCGATGCACCTGAACTTCGGTATCGACGTGATCAACCAGATCAAGATCGAGAACCCGCACCTGTGGGATGCGGCGATGAAGGAAGAAGCGACCCAGATGATCCTGCAAGGGACCCAGCTGGAGATCGAATACGCCCGCGACACCATGCCACGCGGCGTACTGGGCATGAACGCAGCGATGATGGAGGACTACCTCAAGTTCATCGCCAACCGTCGTTTGACCCAGATTGGTCTGAAGGAAGAGTACCCGGGGACTACCAACCCGTTCCCGTGGATGAGCGAGATCATGGACTTGAAGAAGGAGAAGAACTTCTTTGAGACGCGGGTGATTGAGTATCAGACTGGTGGGGCGTTGAGCTGGGATTGATCGTCCGGGCCCTTATTTTTCAGCGAGAACCGAACAAATTTCAAATTTTCCGAATTCTCGCACCAAATAAGCGCATGAAATGAAAAAAGCCACCTGAGCCGCAAGGGCCAAGGTGGCTTTTTCGTATAAGCCGAAGAACGGCTAAACCCCTACCCGCTTCAGCGCTCTGATTTCATCCCGGATTTTTGCCAGAAGCTCGTCCACATCGCCCTCCTGACCGACCTGCATCAAGACAATCAGGGTCGCGGGCCCAAGTCTGGCCACTACTGGGCGAAGGGCGTTGCCTACCCATCCTTCATTCAACTTTCCCATTGGCTCAGGCTTCCCAAGCCCACCAGTTAATGGAGAGCAGCAAACACTGTTGGCGCTGATGGAAAATT